>NZ_JBFBEE010000017.1:0-221526 GCF_040683555.1 Streptomyces sp. NPDC093510 | reverse complement strand
CGCCCCTGACAGGCGCTCGGCTGAGCGCCCCTTCAGGGGCGCGGGGAACTGCGCGACCAGCCGGAGAAAACCCGCACCCGGCAGACAAAGAGCAACCCGGCACACGCGACCCCGGAACGGGCTGAGGCCCGGCTCCCCCGCAAAGGGAGCCGGGCCTCAGTCACCGTTCAAGCCGAGCGCAGCGGGTCAGTGCGAGTGACCGTGGCCGTGGCTGTGACCGGCCTCGGCCTCTTCCTCCGCCGGCTTCTCGACGACCAGGGTCTCGGTCGTGAGGAGCAGGGAGGCGATGGACGCGGCGTTCTCCAGGGCGGAGCGGGTGACCTTGACCGGGTCGATGACGCCGGCCTTGACCAGGTCGCCGTACTCGCCGGTCGCGGCGTTGAAGCCGAAGTTCTTCTCGAGCTCGGCGACCTTCGAGGTGATGACGTAGCCCTCGAGGCCGGCGTTCTCGGCGATCCAGCGCAGCGGCTCGACGGCGGCGCGGCGGACGACGGCGACACCGGTGGCCTCGTCGCCCTCCTTGCCGAGGTTGCCCTCGAGGACCTTGACGGCGTGGACCAGAGCGGAGCCACCACCGGAGACGATGCCCTCCTCGACCGCGGCGCGGGTCGCGGAGATGGCGTCCTCCAGACGGTGCTTCTTCTCCTTCAGCTCCACCTCGGTGGCGGCGCCGACCTTGATGACGCACACGCCGCCGGCCAGCTTCGCGAGGCGCTCCTGGAGCTTCTCGCGGTCCCAGTCGGAGTCCGTGGCGTCGATCTCGGCCTTGATCTGGGCGACGCGGGCGTCGGCGTCGGCCTTGTTGCCGCCGCCGTCGACGATCGTGGTGTCGTCCTTGGTGATGGTGACGCGGCGGGCGGTGCCGAGCACGTCGAGGCCGACCTGGTCGAGCTTGAGGCCGACCTCCTCGGCGATGACGGTGGCACCGGTGAGGGTGGCCATGTCGCCGAGCATCGCCTTGCGGCGGTCGCCGAAGCCGGGGGCCTTCACCGCGACGGCGTTGAAGGTGCCGCGGATCTTGTTCACGACCAGGGTCGACAGGGCCTCGCCCTCGACGTCCTCGGCGATGATCAGGAGCGGCTTCGAGGAGTTGGCCTGGATGACCTTCTCCAGCAGCGGCAGCAGGTCCTGGATCGACGAGATCTTGCCCTGGTGGATCAGGATGTACGGGTCGTCGAGGACGGCCTCCATACGCTCCTGGTCGGACACCATGTACGGCGACAGGTAGCCCTTGTCGAAGGCCATGCCCTCGGTGAAGTCGAGCTCCAGGCCGAAGGTGTTGGACTCCTCGACGGTGATGACACCGTCCTTGCCGACCTTGTCCATCGCCTCGGCGATGAGCTCGCCGACCTGCGGGTCCTGGGCCGACAGACCGGCGACGGCCGCGATGTCGGCCTTGTCGTCGATCGGGCGGGCGGTGGCGAGGAGCTCCTCGGAGACGGCCGCGACGGCGGCGTCGATGCCCTTCTTCAGGGCGGCCGGGGAGGCGCCGGCGGCGACGTTGCGCAGGCCTTCCTTGACCAGGGCCTGGGCGAGCACGGTGGCGGTGGTGGTGCCGTCACCAGCGATGTCGTTGGTCTTGGTCGCCACCTCCTTCACCAGCTGGGCGCCGAGGTTCTCGTACGGGTCGTCGATCTCGACCTCGCGGGCGATCGTGACACCGTCGTTGGTGATGGTGGGGGCGCCGAACTTCTTGTCGATGACGACGTTGCGGCCGCGGGGGCCGATCGTCACCTTGACCGTGTCGGCAAGCTTGTTGACGCCGCGCTCAAGGGCGCGACGGGCGTCCTCGTCGAACTTCAGGATCTTCGCCATGGGAGCGATTCAGCCCTCTCGAAAACTCGGTTGTAACGAACTACGCCCCTCGCCGCCCGGCAATCAGCGGGGTGACCAGGGGCGCAGCTCAGAAAGCAAATCTGCTGGGTGAATTACTTCTCGACGATCGCGAGCACGTCGCGGGCCGAGAGGACGAGGTACTCGTCACCGTTGTACTTCACCTCGGTGCCGCCGTACTTGCTGTACAGCACGACATCGCCGACCTTCACGTCGAGCGGCAGGCGCTCGCCGTTCTCGAAGCGGCCCGGGCCCACGGCGAGGACAGCACCCTCCTGGGGCTTCTCCTTCGCGGTGTCCGGAATGACCAGGCCGGAGGCCGTGGTCTGCTCGGCGTCGAGCGGCTGGACCACAATGCGGTCCTCAAGCGGCTTGATGGCAACCTTGGAGCTGGCGGTCGTCACGATCCGGTCTCCCCCTTCGGAGATCTCACGGGGTTAAGAGTCTGAGGTGTGGCGACCAGGTGGATCCGTCGTCGCGGGTGCCGGACCTGCCCGTCGCTGTTGGCACTCTCCAGTGGGGAGTGCCAGAAGTGAGACTAGGACGGGGATTAGCACTCGGTCAAGCGGAGTGCCAATCGGCTGCGCGCCGGGCGTCAGCGGGGTGGGGTGTGAGGCACCCCTTCGGGGCAACGGGTCGCGGTCGTTCTGGGTTCCCTGTCGGCGACAGGGGGGCGCCTCGGTTCCTGGTGCTCGGCACCGGGGGCTGTGCCCACCCGTCCCTCCCCCAGTGCCTCAAGGGCCTGGGGGGACCCCCAGCGGGACGCCTGCCCACAGCGGAGGAGACCCGGCTCACCCGTGACAGTGGGCTTGCGGGAGGGGAGCTTCTCCGCTGCCTTTCTGCCCAGTCGCTCGATCGGGTCCACCGAATCCGCGCAGCCCGTGAGCAGTGCGGGCGCGAGCGCTCCGCACAGGAGGGCCCCCGCGAGGAGGCGGCGGCGCGCTCGCGCCCGGGGGATCACAGGTAGTCATCCAGCCTGGCCACGGCGTACCCCTTGTCGGTGACCGTCTTCATGACGCGGCGGACCATGTCGGGCATGGTGCCCTTCCAGTCCTCACGCCCCCGGAAATGCGTGAGGATGATGTCGCCGGGATGCAGGTCCTTGTCCCACTCGCGCCACTCCATGTGGTCGGCGAAGGCCTCGGACGCCCACAGCGGCACCGCCTTGATCCCGCAGGACTTGGCGGCGCGCAGGGTGTCCTCGTTGTAGTTGCCGTACGGCGGGCGGAAGAGCTCGGGGCGTTTGCCGTAGCGCTTGTGGATGGTGTCCTGCATGCCGCAGATCTCGCGGCGCTGACGCTCGTACGAGAGTCCGGGCATGTAGCGGTGGTTGAGGGTGTGGTTGTTCAGGGAGACGCCGCGGGCCTGCATCTTCTTGAAGTAGGCGTAGTCCTCCTTGACCAGGTAGTCGCTGAGGAAGGCGGTGTACGGGATGCGCAGGTCGCTCATCATCCTCAGCAGCGCGGGGTCCTTCTCTGCGCCGTCGTCGATGGTCAGGAAGACGACCTTCTTCTTGGTGGGGATCGTCGTGAAGACCGGCGGCAGGCTCGCCTGGCCCTTCACCTCGAAGCCCTTGCGGGTGGTGATCCGCGGCTTGGCCACGGGCGGCGGGGGCGCCGCCAGCGGGGTCCTGGCCAGGCCCCAGCGCTTGGCCGCCGCGACCCGTGCCGCCTGGGCCGCGCCGAGTCTCTGGGCGTAGGAGTCGAGGGCGCGGGCGGGCGGGGCCTTGAGCGGCTGCTGGCCGTGGGCGGGTTCCACGCCGTCGGAGTCGCCTCCGGAGGCGCAGCCCGGAGCGATCGCCGCGACGGTCAGGACGGCCACCAATGCGCGCGTCTGGTTCTTCCGCCTTCCGGCCGATTTCCCCTTTTGTCGTACTAGTTGCATGGCGCCGGATCCTCGCAGCTCAAGGCCGTACCGAGGGCCCGACACCGCCACCGGCGGCGCACCATCCACCGACTGGCCCACAATGGGGCAGGTGAACGACCCGAACACGCCGAGCGCCCACGAGACCGACCTCGGCGACCCCCTCGCCGCCTTCGCCGCCCTGCGCACCGAGGAGGGCCGGGCGCTGCTCGACGAGGTGCGGGACGTGGAGCCCGCGCAGGAGCTCGCCGCCGCCACCCGGCTGCGCCGCACGTACCCCGCGCCCCTGGTCTCCGCCGCCCTCGCCCAGGCCCGGTTGCGCCGACGGGCAGCGGCGAAGTTCGGCGCCGAGGACGCGGCCCGGATGTTCTTCACGCCCAACGGCGTCGAGCAGTCCACGCGCGCCTCCGTCGCCGCCCACCGCGCCACGAGCTTCCGGGCCCTCGGCGTACGGTCGCTCGCCGACCTCTGCTGCGGCATCGGCGGCGACGCCATCGCCCTCGCGCGGGCCGGGATCTCCGTGCTCGCCGTCGACCGTGACCCGCTGACCTGCGCGGTCGCCCGCGCCAACGCCGACGCGCTCGGGCTCGCCGGCCTCATCGAGGTGCGGGAGGCCGATGTCACCGAGGTGGACACGTCCGCGTACGACGCCGTCTTCGTGGACCCGGCGCGCCGGGGCGGGCGCGGCCGGATCTTCGACCCGGAGGCCTACTCCCCGCCCCTGTCCTGGGCGATCGGCGCCGCGCTCGAGGCCCCGCTCGCCGCGCTGAAGATCGCGCCCGGCATCCCGCACGAGGCGATCCCCGCCGAGGCCGGGGCCGAGTGGATCTCGGACGGCGGCGACGTGAAGGAGGCCGTGCTGTGGTTCGGCACCGCCACCCCCGCCTCGCACCGCGCGACGCTCCTGCCCGGCGGCGTCTCCCTGTGGACCTCGCTCGCCGAGATGCTGCCGGACCCCGAGGTGCGTCCCGTCGGGCGCTACTTGTACGAGCCGGACGGCGCCGTCATCCGCGCGCACCTGGTCGCCGAGGTCGCCGCGCGCGTCGAGGGCGGCCTCATCGACGAGACCATCGCGTACGTCACTTCTGACGCCCGGCACGACACTCCGTACGCCACCGCGTACGAGATCACCGACCGGCTCCCCTTCAACGTGAAGAAGCTGAAGGCGCTGCTGCGGGAGCGCGGGGTCGGCATCCTCACCGTGAAGAAGCGCGGCTCCGCCGTCGAGCCGGAGGAGCTGCGGCGCAAGGTGAAACCGCAGGGCAAGAACGCGGCGACCGTCTTCCTGACGCGGGTCGCGGGCGCCCCGACCATGCTGATCGGCCACCCGGTCACCACAGGCACATAGCGTCCTGGCGTCCTAGCAGCCGGCCGCCCGTTCCAGCAGCAGTTCGCGCTCCCGCATGTTCCGTGCCAGGGCGGCGGCCCGCTCGAACTCCGCGCGGGCCTCCGCCTTCCGGCCGAGCCGTGCCAGGAGGTCGCCGCGCACGCTGGGCAGCAAGTGGTAGTCGCGCAGGGCGGCTTCGGAGGCGAGCGCGTCGACCAGGACCAGGCCGGCCTCCGAACCCTGCGCCATCGCGACCGCGACCGCGCGGTTCAGCTCGACGACCGGGGACGGGGCGCGGGCGGCGAGCAGGCCGTAGAGGACGGCGATCTGCTGCCAGTCGGTGTCCTCGTAGGTGTGCGCGTGCGCGTGGCAGGCGGCGATCGCGGCCTGCAAGGCGTACGGGCCGAGCCCTCCGGCGGGTGAGGCCGCCATGCTCTGCGCCCGCGCCAGGGCGGCGAACCCACGCCGGATCAGCATCCGGTTCCAGCGGGTCCGGTTCTGGTCCTTGAGCAGCACCGCCTCACCGGACGGGCCCGTGCGCGCCGCCGTGCGCGAGGCCTGCAGCTCGAGGAGCGCGGCGAGGCCGTGCGCCTCGGACTCCCCGGGCATCAGGGCGGCGAGCACCCGGGCCAGGCGCAGCGCGTCCTCGCACAGGGCGGGGCGCAGCAGATCGTCCCCCGCCGTGGCGGCGTACCCCTCGTTGAAGATCAGGTAGATGACTTCGAGGACCGAGCCGAGGCGGGCCTCGCGGTCCGGGCCGTAGGGGACCTCGAAGGCGATGCCCCCGGCGGCGAGGGCCCGCTTGGCGCGCACGATCCGCTGCGCCACGGCCGACTCGGAGGCCAGCACCGCGCGGGCGATCTCCCCGGTGGTCAGGCCGCCGAGCAGGCGCAGCGTGAGCGCTACGCGGGACTCGGCGGAGAGCACCGGGTGGCAGGCCGTGAAGACGAGGCGCAGCAGGTCGTCGTCGATGGCCTCGGGGTCGGCGAGGCCGGCGGTCTCGTCGACGTGGGGCGCCGTGGTCTCCAGGTCGCGGCCGACCTCAGCGAGCTTCTGGGCGTAGCGCTCGCGGCGGCGCACCAGGTCGATGGCGCGGTGCCGGGCGGTGGCCATGAGCCAGGCGCCCGGGTTGTCGGGGACGCCCTCCACGGGCCACCGTTCGAGGGCCGCCACCAGGGCGTCCTGCGCCAGCTCCTCGGCGATGCCGACGTCCCGTACGATCCGCGTGACGCCGGCGATGATGCGCGGCGACTCCATGCGGAAGACGGTCTCGATGACCTGGCGGGGCTGCTCCGGCGGATGGCTCACGGCCATCCATCAGAGCATCCCCGCACGGGACCCGCAAAGGCGCGCGCCGGTCTTCGGCGGCTCTCGAAGCCTGTGGCGCTAGGAGCCTGTGGCACTAGGAGCCTGTGGCACTCGGAGCCTGTGGCGCTCAGCCCTCGATCTCCCGGACCTCCGCGGTGATCGTCCAGTAGTCGTCGTGGGTCTTGAGGAACCGTGTGGTCCACTCGACCGCCTCGGCCATGTCCTTGGCCTGGCAGATCGAGTAGCCGCCGATGACCTCCTTGGTCTCGGTGAAGGGGCCGTCGGTGGTGGACAGTTCGCCCTTGTCCCACGTCACGCGGGTGCCTTCGGAGGTCGGCTTCAGGCCCGCGGTGTCGAGCATCACCCCGGCCTTGGTGATCTCTTCGAGCAGTGCGCCCATGCGCTCCTGCAGCTCGGGGCTCGGGCCGCCCTCGGGGACGTTGTTCTCGTCGATGCGGATCAGCGTCAGGTAGCGCGGCATGGTGGTCTCCCATCGGGTGGCGGCGGGGCTTCTCCTCGCCTCTCACCCTTGCGACGAACGGGAGACGCCCGTTTCGACATCGTCGCCGAGATTCTTCGAAGTTTCTTCGCGTGTGTCTGCGCCGGAGGGGGTTTCCGCAGGTCGCAGCGGTGCCGGGGCGGGCGTACGGCGTCCGTGCAGCACCGCCGTCGCGAGGGCGGCCGCCGCCAGGAGGGCCGCCGACACCGCGAAGGCCGCCGCGTGCCCCTCGGCGAGCGCGTCCCGGCCCCGCTCCGGCCCCGTGGCGTTCGCGGCGACCGTCACGAGGACCGCGAGGCCCAGCGAGCCGCCGAGCTGGCGCGAGCTGTTGAGCAGGCCGGAGGCCATGCCGGTCTCCTCGGGGGTGACGCCGCTGGTCGCCGCCGTGCCCAGCGGCACGAAGCACATGCCGATGCCGACGCTCGCGACGAGCGAGGGCCCGAGGATGGAGCTCAGGAACGTGCCGCCCGCCTCGACCGTCAGCGCGAACCACCCGAACCCGGCGGCCCCGAGCAGCCCGCCCGCCACGAGCAGCGTCCGCTCGCCGAGCCGCCCGACGGCCTTGGTCGCGACCGTCGACCCGGCCACGACACCCGCGCAGAACGGCAGGAACGCGGCGCCGGCCGCCGTCGGCCCGTACCCCATCACCTGTTGCAGGTAGAGCGAGGTGAAGTAGAAGGCGGCGAACTGCCCCGACGACATCAGCAGCGCGAAGACGTTGGCGGAGAGCACGGGCCGGTGTGCCGTGCCGAGCAGGCCGAGCCGCAGCAGGGGCTCCCGCTTGCGGGCCTCGACGGCGACGAAGGCGCCGAGCAGCGCGGCCGCCGCGCCGAGGGTGCCCAGGGTGGTGCCCGATCCCCACGCGTACGTCTCCGTGCGCACGAGGCCGAGCACGAGCAGCGTCATGCCCGCCGTGACGAGCAGGGCGCCCGTGATGTCGAGGCGGGGCGCGGGCCCGGTGCGGCGGTCGGCGGGCACGCCGTGGCGTGCGGCGAGGAGCGCGGCGAGCACCACGGGGACGTTGACGAGCATCACGGAGCGCCAGCCGACCCAGTCGGTGAGCAGGCCGCCCGCCATGATCCCGACGGCGCCGCCGAGCGCGCCGGAGATGCCCCACAGGCCGAGCGCCCGGGACCGCGCCGGGCCCGCCGGGTAGTTGACGGTGATCAGGGCGAGTGCGACGGGCGCGAGGGCCGCCGCGCCCGCGCCCTGCACCGCGCGCGCCGCGATGAGCTGCCCCGGTGTGAGGGCGAGTCCGCCCGCGAGGCTCGCGGCGCCGAAGAGCACGAAGCCCCGGACGAGGGTGCGCCGCCGACCGACCAGGTCGGCGAGGCGCCCGCCGAGCATGAGCAGGCCGCCGAAGGCGAGTGCGTAGGCGTTGACGACCCAGAGCAGCGAGTCGGGGGCGAAGCCGAGGTCGTCGCCCATGTCGGGCAGGGCGATGTTGACGACGGACATGTCGAGGGAGACGAGGAACTGCACGGTGAGCAGCACCGGCAGCAGCCAACGCCCTTGGGGAGCATTCGAGTTCACCTTGTGCACCATGCGACGGACATTACTATACGCGTATAGAAACTCCGCAAGCCCTTTCGCGCGGACAGGCACGCACCCCGCGGACAGGCCGCCCGCACCACGCGGACAGGCACGCACAACCGCGGACAGGCACGCACCCCGCGGACAGGCACGACAATGGGCGGGTGGCAGCAGAGAAAGAACCGGAGCCGGCCAAGCGCCGCGTGGGACGCCCCCGCCGCATCGACCCGGAGACGATCGTCGAGACCGCCCGCCGCATCCTGGAGAAGGAGGGCGTCGCGGCCCTGAGCATGCGCCGGGTCGCCAAGGAGGTCGGCACGACGCCGATGGCGCTCTACCACCACGTGCGCGACAAGGACGACCTCCTGATGCTCACGCTCTCCGGCACGGCCGCCACGGTCCCCCGCCCCGAGCTGCCCGCCGACCCGCGCGACCGCCTCCTCGCCGTCTCCCTGCACATGCACGGCGCGCTGGCGCGGATGCCCTGGGTGGTCGAGGTGATCGGCCTCGGCGACCTCACCGACAAGGGCGCGCTGTGGATGGTCGAGGAGATCGTCGGCGCGGGCATCGACTGCGGGCTCACCCCCGCGGACGCCGTCCGCGCGTACCGGACCGTCTGGCACTGCGTCTACGGAGACCTCGTCTTCCGCCACGCCATGGAGCGCCGCGCCGAGGACCCCGGCCGCAAGCGCTACTTCCCCGACATGCTCACCGACGCGGACGCCGACGAACTTCCCCACCTCACGGCACTGGCGGGCCGCTGGTCGGAGCTGACCGACGACTACGACGTGGCACGCCAACTGGGCGCTGTGATCGACGGATTGCTGGGCCGGGCGGAACGCCGACGATGATCCGGAGGGGTGTGCGAGGCTCGGCCGCATGCCCTTCGACCACAACGACCACTACCACCGTCTGCTCCTGCGGAACCTGCCGCCGGAGGGCTCACCGAACGGCCGGCCGGGCGGCCGCACCGCCCTGGACATCGGCTGCGGCACGGGCCGTTTCGCCCGCCGCCTCGCGGCCCGCGGCTACGAGGTCGACGCGCTGGACCCGTCGGCGGAGGTCATCGCCGAGGCGGAGGCGGCGGGCGGCGGTCCCCGCTTCCGCCGGGCGGACGTGACGAAGGAGGTCCTCCCCGCGGCCCACTACGACGTCATCACCTGCCTGGCGAGTCTGCACCACATGCCGTTCGACACGCTCACGCGCCTGCGCGACGCCCTCGCCCCGGGCGGCACCCTGCTCGTCCTCGGCTGCTACGCCGGGACGACCTGGTGGGACCTCGCGGCCTCCCCCGCCAACGCGGTGGCCCGGATGACGGTGTACGCGTCCGAGCGCCTGCGCGGCACGCACGAGCCCCCGCTCAAGGCCCCTGTACGGCAGCCGGACATGAGGCTCCCCGAGATCCGCACCGAGGCGGCCCGCCTCCTGCCCGGCAGCAGCGTGCGCCAACTCCTCTTCTGGCGCTGTCTGCTGACGTACACAAAGCCCACCGGGAACTGACTAGGACCCGTCCGTGGCGACCGACTCGAACCGCCACCGGTGCACCGCCCGCGTCACCAGGCCCCCGTCGGGCTCCGGAAGTTCGGGCAGCTCGGCGTCGTACGCGGCGTTCCACCAGGTGATGACGAGCACCCGGTCCTGCGGCGCCCGGAACGTCTCGCGGCGGACCGGGGTGCCGTCGAGCTCCTGGGCCCTCGCCCACGCGAGCAGCTCCGCGCCCCGCCCCTCGGCGGCCCGGGCCTCCCACATCAGCGCGACCGTCACGAGTACAGGTTCTCCTTGCTGACCTCATGCACGTGATCGTGAGAGTGGTCGTGGGAGTGCGTGTGTCCCGGCACATGCGGTTCCGTCACCGGAAGCGACGAGTCCGCCGACAGGTCCCAGGCCGACGCCGCCCGGTTGCGGGCCACCATCTCCGCGCCGAGGGCCGCGACCATCGCGCCGTTGTCCGTACACAGCTTGGGGCGCGGCACGCGCAGCCGGATCCCGGCCTTCTCGCACCGCTCCTGCGCCAGCGCCCGCAGCCGCGAGTTGGCCGCCACGCCGCCGCCGATCATGAGGTGGTCGACGCCCTCGTCCTTGCAGGCCCGCACGGCCTTGCGGGTGAGCACGTCGACGACCGCCTCCTGGAAGGACGCCGACACGTCACGCACCGGCACTTCCTCGCCCGCGGCCCGCTTCGCCTCGATCCAGCGGGCGACGGACGTCTTGAGCCCGGAGAAGGAGAAGTCGTACGGGGCGTCGCGCGGCCCGGTGAGCCCGCGCGGGAACGCGATGGCCTCCGGGTCGCCCTCGCGCGCGTACCGGTCGATGACGGGGCCGCCCGGGAAGCCCAGGTTCAGCACTCGCGCGATCTTGTCGAACGCCTCGCCCGCCGCGTCGTCGATCGTCGAGCCGAGAGGCCGGACGTCCGAGGTGATGTCGGTGGACAGGAGCAGCGAGGAGTGACCGCCCGACACCAGGAGCGCCATGGTCGGCTCGGGCAGCGGCCCGTGCTCCAGCTGGTCGACGCAGATGTGCGAGGCGAGGTGGTTGACGCCGTAGAGCGGCTTGCCGAGGGCGTACGCGTACGCCTTGGCGGCGGAGACGCCGACGAGCAGCGCGCCCGCGAGGCCGGGGCCCGCGGTGACCGCGATGCCGTCGAGGTCCTTCGCGCTCACGCCCGCTTCCTTCAGGGCGCGCTCGATGGTGGGCACCATCGCTTCGAGGTGCGCCCGGGAGGCGACCTCGGGCACGACGCCGCCGAAGCGGGCGTGCTCGTCGACGCTGGAGGCGACGGCGTCCGCGAGCAGGGTGGTGCCGCGGACGATGCCGACGCCGGTCTCGTCGCAGGAGGTCTCGATGCCGAGGACGAGGGGTTCGTCGCGCGAGTCAGCCATGAATCTCGGTTCCTTGTACGCCTGATACGGGGGTGGAGGGATCGGTGCGGCGCATGACCAGGGCGTCCACGTTGCCGGGCTGGTAGTAGCCGCGCCGGAAGCCGATGGGCTCGAAGCCGAAGCGCTCGTACAGCTTCTGCGCCCGGGTGTTGTCGACCCGCACCTCGAGCATGACCTCGGCGCACTCGAAGGCGGTCGCGGCCTGGAGCAGGTCGGTGAGGAGCCGGGCGCCGAGCCCGGTGCCCCAGTGGTCGCGGGCGACGGCGATGGTCTGGACGTCGGCGAGATCTCCGGAGGCGGCGAGACCCGCGTAGCCGACGAGGCGGTCGCCGTCCATGGCGACCACGTAGCGCCGGGTGGCAAGGGGCCCGCGCGAGTGGGCGAGCTCGGACCAGAACATGCCGCGTGACCAGGCGTCGTCCGGGAAGAGCTCCTTCTCCAGGACGAACACCGGGTCGATGTCCCACCAGCGCATCTCGCGCAGCACGGCGCCGCCGGTCGCCTGGGTCGCCTCGGTGGTCACTTGGGGGTGACCACCTTGTAGTTCTTGGGGACCTGCGCGTCGGGCCTGCGCAGGTACAGCGGCCGGGGCTCCATGAGCTCCTCGCCCGCCGCCAGCTTCTCGGCGGCCAGCGAGGCGAGGGCGCCCGCCGACACGTGCTCGGGGGCGCGGGCGTCGGGGAAGGTGTCGGGGTAGAGGAGCGCGCCGGCGCCGACGGCGGGCACTCCCTCGACCTCGGCGGCGATGTCCGCGGGCCGGTCGACGGCCGGATCACTCGCACGAGTGCGTACGTCGTCGTAGCGGGCCCAGTAGACCTCCTTGCGGCGGGCATCGGTGGCCACTACGAAGGGGCCGCTTTCGATCCCGGATGCGTAGGCGAGGCCGTCCAGCGTGCACACCCCGTGCACGGGGACGCCGAGCGCGAGGCCGAAGGTGTCGGCGGTCATCAGGCCGACGCGGAGGCCGGTGTAGGGGCCGGGGCCCACGCCGACGACGATGCCGGTCAGGGCGTCGAGTCGCAGGCCTGCGTCGGCGAGCACGCGGTCGACGGCCGGCAGGAGCAGTTCTCCGTGGCGCCGGGCGTCGACCTGGCTCGACTCCGCGATGACGGAGGAGCCGTCGTGGAGGGCGACGGTGACGGCGGGCGTTGCGGTATCCAGAGCGAGCAAGAGCACGCGAACAGCCTACGGCTCCGGCGCCCGGCGCACGGCCGACCCGGGATGTGGGGTGCCTGCTGCTACCGTCACTCCGTAGCCGTACGCAGTACGAAGAGGTGGGTGGCGCAAGGTGTCAAGGAGCAGCTCGGGATTCGTGGCCGGGCTCACCGCCGCTGCGCTCGCCGCGGTCGGCTTCCTCGCCTACCAGGCCTCGGCCAGCGCCCCTGACAGCCTGGCCAAGCCCGACAAGTCCCCCTCCGCGTCGGCCTCGCACTCCCCCAAGGACAAGAAGAACCCCACGGCGCTGCCCGCGCGGTCCGGAGTCGGCGAGCGGGTGGTCTACTCCCTGGAGGACGACCGCGTCTGGCTCGTCGAGGCGTCCGGCAAGGTGAAGCTCACGTTCCAGGTGACTCCGGGCACGGTAGACCCCGCCCCCGGCACGTACGCCGTCACCTCCCGGACGGGCCGCCTCACCGGTACGGACGGGGTGCCGATCGAGCACGTGGTGGTCTTCACGCTCCACGACGGGGTCGCGATCGGCTTCAGCGCGGCCGTCGACGGCTCGACGCCGAAGCCGGACCCGTCGAAGAAGACCGGCGGCATCCGCGAGTCGCGCGCGCACGGCGACGCGATGTGGGAGTTCGCCCTGCGCGACAAGAAGATCGTCGTCGTTCCCTGAGCAGTCGTTCCCTGATCAGTCGTTCCTGATCAGTCGTTCCCTCCCTGATCAGTCGTTCCCTGAGCAGCGGGACGGACGCCGCTCCGTGGGCGCACTCCCCCTGGGGGCGGGGTCGCGCGGAGGCGTCGAGACGGCGCTCGCGGCGGCGCACGACGCGAGCAGATCGCTCATCGACAGGTTGGCGAGGGTCGAGGGCCGCGCGGGGTCCGAGGCGTGCGAGAGGCCCGCGGGGTCCACGGCGGCCGACGGTCCGGGCAGCCGCCTCCGCCGCGGCTGTGCGTCATGTTCTGAAGCCGACATGGATGCCTCCTGGGGCTCCGGGGCAGACGTAGTTAGGTAGACCTAACCAGCACCGGTATCCATGTGACCACGGGTGGCGCACGCAACGCAACATTTTACCGACGCCTTGTCGGAACGTTCGGTCGAACGTACGAGGACAGCCCCGGGCAACGGCCCGAGGCTGCGGGGTTCGATGGCGCCGGCCGGGAGGCTCGGCGGTGTTGTCGTGGGGTCCGATGGAACCTCAGGCGCCCAGTGCCGCCAGGTCCGCGTCCGCCCACCGCTCGCCGAGGGCAGTGAACGTCACCTCGCGCACCTCGTCCGTCGTGTCGCCCACCGCACGGTCGATGACGACGTGCAGCCGGTCCTCCGACAGCTCCTCGACCTTGCCGTCGCCCCACTCCACGACGATCACCGATTCGGGCAGGGAGACGTCGAGGTCCAGGTCCTCCATCTCGTCGAGCCCGCCGCCCAGGCGGTACGCGTCGACGTGGACCAGCGCGGGCCCTTCGCCGAGCGGGGGGTGCACGCGGGCGATGACGAAGGTCGGGGAGGTGACGGCGCCGCGCACTCCGAGGCCCTCACCGAGGCCGCGGGTCAGCGTGGTCTTCCCGGCGCCGAGCTCGCCGGTGAGCATGACAAGGTCGCCCGGACGCAGCAGTTTGGCCAGGCGGCGGCCCAACTCGCCCATCTGCTCGGGAGAGTTGACGGTGATCTTGAGCGTGGCGGCGGGGGCCTGGTGGTGCGGTGCTTCCATACCGCCCACGGTAGCGGCTGGAACCCCCGCGCTCAGCCGCCGCCGGTGCGTCCCGCCCGGCCCGCCTCCGGGACCGCACCCGCCCGCACCAGCAGATCCGCGAGGCGGTCCATGACCACCTCGGGGTGCTCCAGCATGACCAGGTGTCCGGCGTCGGGGACCAGGACCAGCTCGGCGTCCGGCAGCCGCTGGGCGATCGCCTCGCTGTGCTCGCTCGGCGTGACCAGGTCCTTCTCCCCGGCCAGCACGAGCACCGGCAGCTCGGCGAAGTGCTTGAGCGCGTCCGCCTTGTCGTGCTCGGCGAACGCCGGGTAGAACTCCGCGACCACGTCGATCGGCGTCGACTCGATCATCCGCTCCGCGAACCGCGCGATGGCCGGATCGACGTCCCTGCGCGAGAACGAGTAGCGCTTGATGACACCCGCGAAGAGGTCCGCGGTGGCCCGCCGCCCCCGCTCCACCAGCTCGGCCTGCGAACCCATCGCCCGCAGCAGGCCGGGCAGCACCCGCCGCACCGCGTTCATCCCGGCCACCGGGAGCCCGAAGTTCACCTGACCGAGCTGCCCCGACGACGTGCCCACCAGGGCGACGCCCACCACGCGCTCGCGGATGAGCTCCGGGAACTGGTCGGCGAGGGCCATGGTCGTCATGCCGCCCATGGAGTGCCCGACGAGGACGAGCGGCCCCTCGGGCGCGGCGGCGTCGATGACGGCCTTCAGATCACGCCCCAGCTGGTCGATGGAGACCGGCACGCCGTGCTCCAGCTGGTCGACCCCGCGCCCCGAACGGGCATGGCTGCGCTGGTCCCAGTAGACGGCACGGACGACGCCGCGCAGGTCCGCCCGCTGGAAGTGCCAGGAGTCCTGGTTCAGGCAGTAGCCGTGGCTGAAGACGACGGTGACGGGCGCGGGGGCCCGGCGGCCGAAGAGCCGACGCCTCCGCGGGTCCTCGCCGCCGTCGTCCTCGACCTCTTCGACCTCGTACGAAAGCTCCGTGCCGTCGTCCGCGTACGCCGTGCCGGGCATGCCGCGCAGCGACCCGTACGGCCCCGCGGCGTCGAGTGCGAGGCGTGCCTTCTTGCGCATGCCGCGGCCGACGGTCAGCCGCTCTATGGCGACACCGGCGGCCGCGCCCGCGGCGATGACGCCTATCGCGGCGCCCGCCACCCCGGCCCGACGCCAGTTCCCCGCCGCGGCGGCGGCCTCCGTCACCGCTTCCGCCGCGGCGGCCCCCGCGCTGCTCTCGCTCACGTACCGCTCCTCGTCCGTTCCCGGTCAGTCGTCAGGCCGCTCGTTCACGTAGACGCGCGGGACGCGCGATCCGATGCGGGTGACGATCTCGTACGCGATGGTGCCCGCGGCCTGCGCCCAGTCCTCGGCGGTCGGCTCACCGCGGTCGCCGGGGCCGAACAGGACCGCCTCCGCGCCCACTTCGGGTTCGTCCCCGCCGAGGTCCACCACGAACTGGTCCATCGCGATCCGCCCGGCGACCGTCCGCAGCTTGCCGCCGACGAGCACCGGGCCCGTGCCGGAGGCGTGGCGCGGGACGCCGTCGCCGTACCCGGCGGGAACCAGCCCGAGCGTCGTCTCACCGGGGGTGACGTAGTGATGGCCGTAGCTCACGCCGTGGCCTGCCGGGGCGTGCTTCACATGGGCGAGCGAGGCGGTGAGCGTCATGACGGGCCGCAGCCCGAAGTCCTCGGGGGTGCCCACCTCGGGGCTCGGCGAGATGCCGTACATGGCGACGCCGACCCGTACGAGATCGAAGTGCGTCTCAGGAAGCGTGAGCGTCCCCGGCGAGTTGGCGATGTGCCGCACCTCGGGCCGTACGCCCCTGCCCTCGGCCTGCGCCACCATCTCGCGGAAGACCGTCAGCTGGGCGGCGATCGACGGGTGCCCCGGCTCGTCGGCGCACGCGAAGTGGGACCACAGCCCGGTGACCTTGACCAGCCCCTCGGCCTCGGCGCGCAGGGCCCGGTCGACGAGCTCGGGCCAGTCGGCCGGCATGCAGCCGTTCCGCCCGAGGCCGGTGTCGGCCTTGAGCTGGATACGCGCGGTCCGCCCCGCCGCACGGGCGGCGGCCGTCACCTCGTCCAGCGCCCACAGGGCGCTCACCGACATGTCCAGATCGGCCTCGACGCCCTCGCGCCAGGGCCCGCCCGGCGTCCACAGCCAGCACATGATCCGCCCCGGTACGCCCGCGGCACGCAGCGCCAGGGCCTCCTCGGGCGTCGCGGTGCCTATCCAGGTGGCGCCCGCCTGACGGGCGGCCTCGGCACAGGGCACCATTCCGTGGCCGTACGCGTCGGCCTTCACCACGGCCATGAACGCGGCGTCCGGCGCATGGGCGCGCAGCGCGCGCACGTTGGCGCGGAGGGCGGCGAGGTCGATATCGGCGCGGACGCGGAAAGGAGCTGTCTCGTTCATCGCGGACAAGTGTCTCAGAGCCCGCGCACGGCCCCGCTCCCACCGGATCGACCAACGCCCCGCCCCGCCGAGATCACCCCCGCAACGCACCGATCACCGATCACCCGTCACCCATCACCCACCGAGACGAGCCCCTCCCGACGTCCCGACGTCACGACGTCCCGACGTCACGCCCCCCGACTTCCCGACTTCCCGCCATGCGGTGGGAATCGCCTCGGCCACGTCCTGGGCGCCCACCGGCGCGCCGTCCGCCGCGTACCGCCCGGCGAGACCGTGCAGGTACGCGCCGACGGCCCCCGCGTCCCGCGCGTCGAGGCCGGCCGCCAGCAGGGACCCGGCAAGCCCGGACAGCACGTCGCCGCTGCCCGCGGTGGCGAGCCAGGCCGTCCCGGTCGGATTGACCCGCACGGCCCCCGTCTCCGAGGCGACCAAGGTCGTGGACCCCTTCAACAGCGCTGTCGCCCCATACCGCCGCGCCAGCTCCCGTACGGCGGAGAGCCGTCCCGCCTCGACCTCCTCGCGGGCCACGCCGAGCAGGGCGGCGGCCTCCCCGGCGTGCGGGGTGAGCAGCGTGGGAGCACCGCGTTCCCGCACCGCGCGCTCCCCGGCGAGCCGCAGCCCGTCGGCGTCGATCAGCACGGGCACATCGGCGGCGAGGACCTCACCCAGCCGCTCCCCGTCGTCCCCGAGCCCAGGCCCCACGACCCATGCCTGCACGCGCCCGGCCTTCGACGGCGGCCCGGCGGACACGAGCACCTCGGGGAACCGCGCGATGACGGCGTCGGCAGCGGGCCCCACGTACCGCACGGCGCCCGCGCCGGCGCGCAGCGCTCCCGCCACGGCGAGCACGGCGGCCCCGGGATACCGCGCGGACCCGGCGACGATCCCCACGACCCCCCGCCGGTACTTGTCGCTCTCGCCGCCGGGGGTGGGCAGCAGCCGCGCCACATCCGCGAACTGCAGGGCTTCCACTGCGACTTCGTCGGGCGCGAGTTCCAGCCCGATCTCGACGAGCCGCACGACACCGGCGTACTCGCGCCCCGGATCGACCAGCAGCCCCGGCTTGTACGCCCCGAAGGTCACGGTCACATCGGCGCGCACCGCCTCCCCGCGCACCTCACCGGTGTCGGCGTCCACCCCACTGGGCACGTCGACGGCAACAACCAGCCCGCCCCGCGCGGCCGCGACGAGCTCGGCGGCCCGCTCCCGCAGCCCGCCCCGCCCCCCGATGCCCACGATCCCGTCGACCACGAGCCGCGCCCCACGAACCAGCCCTTCGGCCCGAGGGTCATCGGCACCCACCACCGAGCCACCGGCGCCCCGCAGAGCGGCGAGCCCACCGGCATGGGCCCGCTCCGGATCGAGGAGCACCGCGCTCACCCCGGCGCCCCGACGGGCGAGCCGGGCCCCGGCGTACAGGGCATCGCCCCCGTTGTCCCCGCTGCCCACCAGCAGCACGACTCTCGCCCCGTACACCTTGCCGAGCACCTGCGCGCACTCAGCGGCGAGGCCCGCCGCCGCCCGCTTCATCAGCACACCTTCGGGCCCCCGAGCCATGACGACCCGCTCCGCGGCCCGAACACTCTCCACGCCATACGCACTCCGCATCCCCCCAGTCTCCCCCGTCCTCTTCCCCTCGCACGCCCAACACCCCCCGTGCGCCCCGCGGGAGTAGGGGCGGGTGGGTGGGGTGCCCCCGCGACGCCCCGGCAGGGTAGGGGCAACGAGCCCGCCGCTTCGCGGCGGATGTATCCCACCCACCCACCCGTTTGCCCCGCAACGTCCTGCGGGAGTAGGAGCAGGCGACCCCTGCGACGCAGCTGCCAGGTAGGAGCAGGGGCAGCCCCCACCGGGCCGCAGTCGCGCAACCGGCCCGAGGGGACGTGGGGGTATGTGCGCACGGAGCACCGAGCACACTCTGGCGCCTTTGGACTTGAGGCGCGACGCAGGGATAGCGAGTACGTACATACCCCCACGGCCCCGCCCCACAGACGGGCGGAAGGCGAGACCCGCCCAAGGCGCCCCCGCTACCCCTCAGCCACAACCACCGCCGAAGCAACCCCCGCATCGTGACTCAGCGACACATGCCAAGCCCGAACCCCCAACACAGAGGCCCGCTCAGCCACAGTCCCCCGCACCCTCACCCGCGGCTGCCCACTCGACTCCACATACACCTCGGCATCCGTCCACCGAAGCCCCGCCGGCGCCCCCAGCGCCTTCGCCAACGCCTCCTTCGCCGCGAACCGCGCCGCCAGCGAAGCGACCCCACGCCGCTCGCCACCCGGCAGCAGCAACTCACTCTCCACGAACAGCCGCTCCGCCATCCCGGGCGTCCGCTCCAGCGCCGCCCCGAACCGCTCGATCTCCGCAACGTCGATGCCAACCCCGATAATCACCGCCTCAGCCTGACACAACCCCCCAGCACGAGGCCCGGGTGACGTACCCCACCCCCGACCCGACCCCCCATCCCGTTCAACCAGCCGTAACAATGGACCGTGATCTCTTCGGTCTCTGTGCCCCCGACGGCACCGCGGAGCGCCCACCGGCCCAGGCCGGAGGCGACTCCCTACCTCGACCTCACCCGCTCCGAGTGGAGCGCGCTTCGCGAGAAGACGCCGCTCCCCCTGACCGCGGAGGAGGTGGAACGGCTCCGCGGCCTCGGCGACGTCATCGACCTGGACGAGGTCCGCGACATCTACCTGCCGCTCTCCCGCCTCCTCAACCTCTACGTGGGCGCGACGGACGGCCTGCGCGGCGCCCTCAACACTTTCCTGGGCGAGAAGGGGTCCCAGTCCGGCACCCCCTTCGTCATAGGGGTCGCCGGCTCCGTCGCGGTCGGCAAGTCGACCGTCGCCCGCCTCCTCCAGGCCCTGCTGTCCCGCTGGCCGGAGCACCCCCGTGTGGAGCGGGTCACGACGGACGGTTTCCTCCTGCCCACCAAGGAGCTGGAAGCCCGCGGTCTGATGTCGCGCAAGGGTTTCCCGGAGTCGTACGACCGCCGCGCCCTCACCCGTTTCGTGGCGGACATCAAGGCGGGCAAGGACGAGGTGACGGCTCCCGTCTACTCCCACCTGATCTACGACATCGTCCCGGACCAGCGCCTCACGGTCCGCCGCCCCGACGTCCTCATCGTCGAGGGCATCAACGTCCTCCAGCCGGCCCTCCCCGGCAAGGACGGCCGCACCCGCGTGGGCCTGGCGGACTATTTCGACTTCAGCGTGTACGTCGACGCGCGCGCCGACGACATCGAGCGCTGGTACCTGAACCGCTTCAAGAAGCTGCGCCAGACGGCGTTCCAGGACCCGTCCTCGTACTTCCGCAAGTACACGCAGGTGTCGGAGGAGGAGGCTCTCGACTACGCCCGCACGACCTGGCGCACGATCAACAAGCTCAACCTGGTCGAGAACGTGGCCCCGACCCGCAGCCGCGCCACCCTCGTCGTCCGCAAGGGCCCGGACCACAAGGTCCAGCGCCTGAGCCTGCGCAAGCTCTAGAAGTCACCGCACCCCGAACCCGGCTCCTCCACCCCCGCCCCCGGCCCCTCCACCCCCTCCGCCCCGCTAACCTGCGCACATGCTCCACCTACGCTTGATCACCCCGCCCGACAGAACCGACGACGTGGTCCACCTGATCGAGCGAACGGTCGGCACCACCCACCTCGCGGTGCTCCCGGGCGCGGCCCGCAACCCGGCGGGCGACGTCGTCATGTGCGACGTGGCCCGCGAGGCGGGCGACGAGCTGATCGGCGGTCTGCGCGAGCTGGGCATCGACGAGTCGGGTTCGATCGCGGTGGAGACCATCGACCTGTCGCTCTCGCACCGCGCGGACCGGGCGGCGGACGCCGCTCCTGGCGAGGGCGCGGACGCGGTCCTCTGGGAGCAGTTGGCCGACGCGACCCACGAGGAGTCCACGCTCTCGGCCACGTACGTCGCGTTCATCACGCTCGCCACGATGCTCGCGGCCTGCGGCGTGGTCCTGGACAACGCGATCCTGATCGTGGGCGCGATGGCGGTGGGCCCGGAGTTCGGTCCGCTGGCCGGTGTCTGCACGGCCGTGGCCCATCGCACGCCCCGCCTGGCCCTGCGCTCCCTGGTCGCCCTGCTCGTGGGCTTCGCGGCGGCGATGGTGGTGACGGTCGGATTCAGCTACTTCATGGACGCGATGAACCTGTTCACCCACGACGCTCTGAAGTCGGACCGCCCGAACACGAACTTCATCTACCGCCCCGACTGGTTCTCGTTCGTGGTGGCGGTCCTCGCGGGCGCCGCGGGCATGCTCTCGCTCACCTCGGCGAAGTCGGGCGCCCTGGTCGGCGTGGCGATCTCCGTGACGACGGTCCCCGCGGCGGCGAACGCGGCGGTCGCCTTCAGCTACAGCGAGTACAACCAGGCCTGGGGCTCCACCGAGCAGCTCCTCCTGAACCTGCTCGGCATCGTCCTCGCCGGCACGCTCACGCTGCTGATCCAGAAACTCCTCTGGTCCACACAGCGCGAGCGCACCGCACGGCGCGAACGCACCACACGGCGCGAGCGCACCAACAACTCACCCCACGCCTAGCCCAGCGCGGACTTCACCACGTCGGCGAGCCGGCCGGCCACGGACCGCGCCTGCTCGATGTCGGCGGCCTCGACCATGACCCGCACCAGCGGCTCCGTGCCGGAGGGGCGCAGCAGCACCCGCCCCGTGGAGCCCAGCTCGCGCTCGGCCTCGGTGACGGCGGCGGACAGCTCCGCGGAGGTCTTCACGCGCGACTTGTCGACGTCGGGCACGTTGATCAGGACCTGCGGAAGCCGCTCCATGACGCTCGCCAGGTCCGCGAGGGTCCGTCCCGTCTCGGCGACCCGCGCGGCGAGCAGCAGGCCGGTCAGCGTGCCGTCTCCGGTCGTGGCGTGGTCCAGGACGATGACGTGCCCGGACTGTTCGCCGCCGAGGGCGAAGCCGTGCTCCTTCATCGACTCCAGGACGTACCGGTCGCCGACGGCGGTCTGCACCAGGGAGAGCCCCTGGCCTTCCATGGCGAGCTTGAAGCCGAGGTTGGACATGACCGTGGCGACAACGGTGTCGTGGCGCAGCGTGCCGTGCTCCCGCATGGCGAGGGCGAGGACGGCGAGGATCTGGTCCCCGTCGATCTCGGCGCCCGTGTGGTCCACGGCGAGGCAGCGGTCGGCGTCCCCGTCGTGCGCGACGCCGAAGTCGGCCTTGTGCTCGACGACGGCGGCCTTGAGCAGGTCGAGGTGGGTGGAGCCGCACCCGTCGTTGATGTTGAGCCCGTCGGGCTGGGCGCCGATCGTGATGACCTCGGCGCCGGCGCGGGCGAATGCCTCGGGCGAGACGCGGGCGGCGGCGCCGTGCGCCTCGTCCAGGACGATCTTCAGCCCGTCGAGGCGGTTCGGCAGGACGCCGATGAGGTGCGCGACGTACTGGTCGAGCCCCTGGTCGTACGACTTCACACGGCCGACGGCCGCGCCGGTGGGCCGCTGCCAGGGGGTGCCGGTGCGGCTCACGAACTGCTCGTCGTACTGGGCCTCGATGCGGTCCTCCAGCTCGTCGGCGAGCTTGTGGCCGCCGCGGGCGAAGAACTTGATGCCGTTGTCGGGCATGGCGTTGTGGCTGGCGGAGAGCATCACACCGAGGTCGGCGCCCAGCGCACCGGTGAGATGCGCCACCGCGGGGGTGGGCAGCACACCGACGCGCAGGACGTCCACGCCCGCGCTCGCGAGACCCGCGACCACCGCGGCCTCCAGGAACTCCCCGGACGCGCGCGGGTCACGCCCGACCACCGCCACCGGGCGATGGCCTTCAAAGGTGCCCGCCTCGGCCAGTACGTGCGCCGCTGCCACGGAGAGTCCGAGCGCGAGCTCGGCCGTCAGATCCGCGTTGGCGACACCACGCACGCCGTCCGTGCCGAAGAGTCGTCCCACTGCTGTCCTCCGAACGTTCCAGAAAAACCATGAACCCCTGGGAAGAGAGTCCCAGAAACCAAGACAGTTCCGGGCCCCCAGGGGTTCCTGATAGACGAACGCCCCGGCAGCACGGTGAGTGCCGCCGGGGCGAACGAGAAGTACGAGCAGGCAGCGATTAGCGCTTGCTGTACTGCGGAGCCTTGCGGGCCTTCTTGAGACCGGCCTTCTTGCGCTCGACCGCACGGTCGTCACGCTTCAGGTAACCGGCCTTCTTGAGGGCGCCACGGTTGTTGTCGACGTCGGCCTCGTTCAGCGCACGGGCGACACCGAGACGGAGCGCACCGGCCTGACCGGAGACGCCGCCGCCCGAGATGCGGGCGATGACGTCGTAGCGGCCGTCGAGCTCGAGCACCTTGAAGGGCTCGTTGACTTCCTGCTGGTGGACCTTGTTCGGGAAGTAGTCCTCGAGCGTGCGCCCGTTGACCTTCCACTTGCCGGTGCCCGGGACGATCCGGACGCGGGCGATGGCGTTCTTGCGACGGCCCAGGCCGGCGGCCGGCTGGGGGTCGCCGAAGCGCGCCGCGTTCGACTCCGAGGTGTACTCGCCCTCGACGGGCGCCTCGGACTCGGTGGTGTACTGCTCTACGTCGACACCCTCGGTCTCTTCGACCGGCTGCTCAACGGTGGTCTCGGCCACGATTCTCCTCAGATTTCTTTACGTCTTTGGGGGTGGCCGGAACTACTGCGCGACCTGGGTGATCTCGAACGGGACCGGCTGCTGAGCGCCGTGCGGGTGCTGGTCGCCCGCGTAGACCTTCAGCTTCGAGAGCATCTGACGGCCCAGGGTGTTCTTGGGGAGCATGCCCTTGACGGCCTTCTCGACAGCCTTCTCGGGGCTCTTCTCGAGCAGCTCGTCGTAACGGACGGAACGCAGACCACCCGGGTAGCCGGAGTGGCGGTACGCCATCTTCTGGGTCTTCTTGTTGCCGGAGAGGTGCACCTTCTCCGCGTTGATGATGATGACGAAGTCACCGGTGTCAACGTGGGGGGCGTAGATCGGCTTGTGCTTGCCACGCAGGAGGGTGGCAGCGGTGGTCGCCAGACGACCCAGGACGATGTCCCGGGCGTCGATGACGTGCCACTGGCGGGTCACATCGCCGGGCTTGGGGCTGTACGTACGCACTTAGTAGCCTTCGCTTCTTCAGTGGATGGGGTCCAGACACACGGCACCCAGGAAGCGATCATGCAGCTGGGGCTCACAATGCCGGGGACGCTGCCCGTATGCGAGCCACTGGTAACTGCTCCAGGGAACCTACGTAAGGGCCCTTTCGCGTGAGATCGAGGACACCAATACGTATCAATGTCCGAGAGTACCTGCGCCGCCCCGTACCGGTCAAAACGCGGCCCAGGGGACCGGCACCGGCGACTCCCCCACCACAGGTGGGCCCGCGCTTTCCAGCGTAACGCGCCCCCCTACACCCCGCCGAACCCCGCGCCCGCGCCCCGCGCCGACCGCACACCGCCTCACCTGCTCCGCGCCGCCTCCCCCGCCACGGCCCGCGGACCGCCCGGCAGCGCGGGCTCCCGGTGTTCTCCCGGCTCACCGGCGCGCGCCCCCCGCACGCACGCCCACCCGACCGTGCCCGCGAGCAGGCACAACGTCACCGCGTCCTTGAAGGCCCGCCGCGTCGCCGGTTCGAGCCCCGGCCAGCCGAATCCCGGCACCTGCGGCACCAGCGCCACCCAGAACCACGGGCTCCGGGCCGCCGTCCCCGCCACCGGCACCCCCGCGAGCAGCAGCGGAAGCACGACGAGCAGGTAGTGGTCGTACGAGGGACGGGAGACGAGGAAGGCCGAGAGCATCAGCATCACGGCGCATTCCACGATCCGCGCCGGCCCCTCGTCCCCCCTCCGCCACCGCCGCCAGGCACACCACACCCCGGCCCCGGCCGCACACAGGGACAGGAGCGTGGCGCCCGTCTGCGGCACCCCGAGCCGCGCGAGCACCGCCGAGGGCGACGCCTCATAGAGACGTACGAAGGTGTCCTCGCCCCGCAACAGGAAGGGCAGCGTGCGCGTGAAGAACCCGGCGGGGTCCGGCATGACGAGCGCCGCGGCCACCGACACCAGCGCGGGCACGCCCACCGCGACCGCGAGCGCCCGCCACCGGCACGCCAGGACGAAGAGGAGCACGACGGGCGCGAGCAGCGGCTTGACGGCGACGGCGACCCCGACGACGAGCCCCGCCGCGACCCACCGGCCCCGGCACACCAGCAGCAGGGCGAGCGGCAGCGCGGCCGCGGAGCCCACCGTCCAGTTGCCGAGCTGGACGAGGTGCCCGAAGGGCGCGAACCCGAGGGCGAGCCCGAGGAGGCCGTACGCCGCGAACCTGCTGCGCCACGGCACCCCGTGGATCCGCAGGGCGCACGCCCATCCGACGACGAGCCCGGCACTCACCCCCGCGGGCACCAGGAAGCGCACCACGTCCGCGGGCAGCCTCGCCTGCGGCGCCGCCGCGAGCACGGCACCGGGGAGATAGAGGAAGTGCCGGTCGGCGTAGGGCGACCGGCCGTCGAGCCACGCCTCGGCGGCCCGCACCACGATGGCGTTGTCCATCCCGCCGTCCGGCACCCGCAGCCCCACGCGGACCACCGCGGCGACCAGCACCACCGCGAGCACGCACCGGACGTGCCACTCGGCCGGCCGCAGCAACCACTCACTAACCGCCGATTTGCCCGTATTCATGCGCTTCAGGCTAGGCCCAGCGCCTCACGCAACCCCCGCTCAACATCCCGGGCCGCCCGTCTAAGATGCGCCCCATGAGTTTTGGGCAAGGGGGACCTCAGTGGGGTCCGGGGGGAACGGGCGGACCCGGCAGTGGACCCGCGCCCGACTGGGCCGCGCTCGCCGAGGCCGCGGAGGCGCGCACCCGGCGCCGCAAATGGCTGATGATCGGCGGCGGCGCGCTCGCCACGGTCGGCATCGCGGCCGCCGTGGCCATCACGGTCGTCTCCGCGAACAGCGACGAAACCTCCGCCTCGAACAAACCCGCGAGCGAGCTGCCGACGGCTGCGGACATCCCCGGCGCGAGCAAGGACCCCGAGCCGTCGTTCGAGGCGACGACACCGCCGCCCCCGCCGGACCCCAAGGACTTCATCTCCAGCGCCAAGAAGGACAAGGCGCCGCTCACCCCCGAGGGCCTCTTCCCCGGCAAGTCCCTGCGGGCGGGCGAGAGCGTCTACAAGAAGGGCCCGACCGACAGCACCACCCAGTGCACGTCCGTCACCCAGCCCGCCCTCGGCTCCGTCCTCGCCAAGCACGACTGCACGCGCATGATCCGCGCCAGCTACATCAGGGACGGCATCGCGGTCACGGTCGGCGTCGCCGTCTTCGACACCGCATCCGACGCGGCGAAGGTCAAGGACCAGGTGAAGAAGGGCCTCGTCAATTCCCTCTCCGGCAAGGGCGTGCCCTCCTTCTGCCGCACGGGCGTGTGCCGCGGCACCTACAACGCCTACGGCCGCTACGCCTACTTCACCACCACGGGCTACACCAGCGGCAAGAACGTGATCACGTCGGACCGCAAGGCCTACGGCGTCGGCGACGACCTGGCCCGCTTCGCCTTCCACCGCATCAACCAGCGGGGCGAGGCCCAGGCATCGGCCGCCGCCAACGCCCCGCAGTAGTACGCGGGGCCGCGGCCCGGCCGGGGCTCAGCAACACCCGGCGCCGGGCAGCGTCCGCTTGTTGCGCGCCTCCTTGCTGCGCGCGGCGAGCAGGTCGTCGGCGGGATAGCCGACCTCCTCGAGCGTGAGCCCGTGCGGCCGCACGACGTGCACGGCGGAGTCCCGCACACCCGCCGCGAGCACCTTCCCCGGCCACTCCACGGGCCGGTGCCCGTCCCCCACGAACAGCATGGCGCCGACGAGTGAGCGCACCATGTTGTGGCAGAACGCGTCGGCCCGCACGGTCGCTTCGAGAATCCCGTCCGGCCGCCGCTCCCAGCGCAGCTCCTGGAGCGTACGAATGGTCGTGGCGCCCTCACGCCGCTTGCAGTAGGCCGCGAAGTCGTGCTCCCCGATGAGCCGCTCGGCGGCGGCGTTCATGGCGTCGAGGTCCAACTCCCAGTCGTGCCACAGCACATGACTGCGCAACAGCGGGTCGACACCGCCGGGGTGATCGGTCACGCGGTAGGCGTAACGCCGCCACACGGCCGCGAACCGCGCGTTGAACCCGGCGGGGGCCTCGGCGACCTTCCACACCCGCACGTCGTGCGGCAGCCGCCCGGCGAGCCGCCGCAGCAGCTTGTCGCTGTGCTCGGCCCACACGTCCTCGGGCAGATCGACATGGGCGACCTGCCCCCGCGCGTGCACGCCGCTGTCGGTCCGGCCCGCGACCGTCAGCTCGTACGTCTCCTGCGACCGCGTCACGGTCCGCAGCGCGGACTCGATCTCCCCCTGGACGGTCCGCTGCCCCTGCCGCTGCTTCGCCCAGCCGGAGAAGTCTTTTCCGTCGTACGAAAGGTCCAGCCGCACCCGCACGAACCCGGGCTCTACTTCATCACTCACAGAACAGATCCTCTCAGGAGGCCGACCACGCGAAAGCGGGCCCGCCCCGAAGGGCGGACCCGCTCACAGCAAGGCAGAGCCTCAGGCGTCCTTGGACTCCTCGGCAGCGTCCTCAGCCGGCTTCGCGTCCTCGACGGGCGCGTCGTCCTTCTTGAGGGCGTCTTCCTTGACGGCACGCTTCGTGGCCGCCTCGGCCTCACCGGTGGCCTCCTGGGCCACGGTCAGGGCCTCCACCAGCTCGATGATCGCCATGGGCGCGTTGTCGCCACGACGGTTACCGATCTTGGTGATACGGGTGTAGCCACCCGGGCGGTTCTCGTAGCGCGGGCCGATCTCCGTGAAGAGCGTGTGCACGATGCTCTTGTCGGTGATGACGGACAGCACCTGGCGGCGGTTGTGAAGGTCACCCTTCTTCGCCTTGGTGACCAGACGCTCCGCGTACGGACGCAGACGACGGGCCTTGGCCTCGGTCGTCGTGATCCGGCCGTGCTCGAAGAGCTGCTTGGCGAGGTTCGCCAGCAGAAGCTTCTCGTGCGCGGCGCTGCCGCCCAGACGGGCACCCTTGGTGGGCTTCGGCATGGTGTTTCTCCTTGATGTCTGCCCCGGCCGTATCAGGTACCGGGGTCAGTGGCCGCGCCCCGATAGGGGCGCGGGGAACTGCGCGAGCAACCACAACGCACGCGCAGCCAAAATCAAACGGCCAGCCCCGAGCTCTTAGTACTGCTCGGTCTCGACGAAGCCCGCGTCGGCATCGTCATCCGCGCCGAAGGCGTCCGCGGCGGCGGTCGGGTCGAAGCCGGGAGGCGAGTCCTTGAGCGCGAGACCCATGCCGTTGAGCTTCATCTTGACCTCGTCGATCGACTTCGCACCGAAGTTGCGGATGTCGAGCAGGTCCGCCTCGGAGCGGGCGACGAGCTCGCCCACCGAGTGGATGCCTTCGCGCTTGAGGCAGTTGTACGACCGAACGGTGAGCTCGAGCTCCTCGATCGGCAGGGCGAGATCGGCGGCAAGGGCGGCGTCCGTCGGGGACGGGCCCATGTCGATGCCCTCGGCGTCGATGTTGAGCTCGCGCGCCAGACCGAACAGCTCGACCAGGGTCTTGCCGGCCGACGCCATGGCGTCACGCGGACGCATGGCCTGCTTGGTCTCGACGTCGACGATCAGCTTGTCGAAGTCGGTGCGCTGCTCGACACGGGTCGCCTCGACCTTGTACGTGACCTTGAGCACCGGCGAGTAGATGGAGTCGACCGGAATACGACCGATCTCCTGGCCCACCTGCTTGTTCTGGACGGCGGAGACGTAGCCGCGACCGCGCTCGACGGTCAGCTCCATCTCCAGCTTGCCCTTGCCGTTGAGCGTGGCGAGAACGAGGTCGGGGTTGTGCACCTCGACACCGGCCGGGGGCGCGATGTCGGCGGCGGTGACCAGACCCGGACCCTGCTTGCGCAGGTACATCACGACGGGCTCGTCGTGCTCCGAGGAGACGACCAGCTGCTTGATGTTGAGGATGAGGTCGGTGACGTCTTCCTTGACACCCGGCACGGTGGTGAACTCGTGCAGGACACCGTCGATACGGATCGACGTGACCGCCGCACCCGGGATCGAGGAGAGAAGAGTCCGGCGGAGGGAGTTGCCGAGGGTGTAACCGAAGCCCGGCTCCAGCGGCTCGATGACGAACCGCGAGCGGAACTCGTCGACGACCTCTTCGGTCAGCGACGGGCGCTGTGCAATAAGCATGAAGGAATCCTTCAGTCAGGGGCACCCACTATTTGATGCCCTGATTCATGACAAGGGTACGGGCGATACGCCTCCGAAGAGCCGTACCGCCCGAACCCTCAGATCAAGCAGCCTGCGTCAGACGCGGCGGCGCTTGGGCGGACGGCAGCCGTTGTGCGGCGTGGGCGTCACGTCCTGGATCGAGCCGACCTCGAGGCCGGTCGCCTGGAGCGAACGGATGGCGGTCTCGCGACCGGAACCCGGGCCCTTGACGAAGACGTCGACCTTGCGCATGCCGTGCTCCTGCGCGCGACGGGCAGCCGACTCGGCAGCCATCTGCGCGGCGAACGGCGTGGACTTGCGCGAGCCCTTGAAGCCGACGTGGCCGGCGGAGGCCCACGAGATCACGTTGCCGGTCGGGTCCGTGATGGACACGATCGTGTTGTTGAACGTGCTCTTGATGTGAGCGTGCCCGTGGGCAACGTTCTTCTTTTCCTTGCGGCGCACCTTCTTGGCAGCGCCCTGACGACCCTTGGGGGGCATCTATAACTCCTACGGGAGGTGGTCGGTCCTGCAGCGTCAGCTGTCGATAGACCGCTGAGCGAGGACTACTTCTTGCCCGGCTTCTTCTTACCGGCGATGGCGCGACGCGGGCCCTTGCGGGTGCGGGCGTTCGTGCTGGTGCGCTGACCGCGGACGGGCAGGCCACGACGGTGGCGCAGACCCTGGTAGCAGCCGATCTCGACCTTGCGACGGATGTCGGCCTGGATCTCGCGACGCAGGTCACCCTCGGTCTTGATGTTCGCGTCCACGTACTCGCGGATCTTGACGAGGTCTTCCTCGGTCAGGTCGCGAACGCGGGTGTTGCGGTCCACCTCGGTGGCGTCCAGCGTCTGCTGGGCCAGCGTGCGGCCGATGCCGAACACGTAGGTGAGGGCGACCTCGATGCGCTTTTCGCGCGGGAGGTCAACGCCTTCAACGCGTGCCATTCATGGCTCCTGTTGATTCTTCGGAGGTCTTCAGCAGAACCACTCCCAGGTGCCGTACTAGGTACATCCTGGGTCCCCGGCCTCCGACCGAGGGTGTCGCCCTCCATTACCTGAATGGAACTGAAGAGGGACGGGTCCTGCGTATCTACTTACTTGCGTCGCGCGAAAATCTGCGAACTGCAGTCGTGCGTCAGCCCTGGCGCTGCTTGTGGCGCGGGTTGTCGCAGATGATCATGACCCGGCCGTGACGGCGGATCACCCTGCACTTGTCGCAGATCTTCTTGACGCTCGGCTTGACCTTCATTGGGTGAGGTTCTCCGGGTCAGTGCCACCACCCCGCGCGAGCGGGATGCGGGCAAGATCTACTTGTACCGGTAGACGATCCGGCCACGCGTCAGGTCGTACGGAGACAGCTCCACCACGACCCGGTCGTCAGGGAGGATGCGGATGTAGTGCATGCGCATCTTGCCGCTGATGTGTGCCAGGACCTGGTGGCCGTTCTGGAGCTCCACCTTGAACATGGCGTTCGGAAGAGACTCGACGACAGTGCCTTCGATCTCGATGGCACCTTGCTTCTTGGCCACGCTTCGCCCTTCGAATCGACTACCTTGATCGACTTCATGCTCCGTATGCAGACACACGGATGCACGAGAGCCGACGCGTCAGTCTACGTCAGTGCACTCGGAAAGACGAATCGAGAAAGTCTGCCCCATGACGTAGATCCTTAAGCAACGAGGGGGACCCCTCAGCCCAGCGGGTCCGGCGCCGGAGTCACCCCGTACGCCGCAAGACGCTCACGGCCGCAGTCCGGGGCCGTCAGGACGAGCGGGCCCGCCTCCGTGAGGGCGACCGAGTGCTCCCAGTGCGAGGACCACGTGCCGTCCGTCGTGATGACCGTCCAGTCGTCCTCCAGGACCTCCGTGCGGGGAGTGCCGAGGGAGACCATGGGCTCGATGGCGAGGCAGAAGCCGGGAACCAGCTTGGGGCCCTTGCCGCGACGGCGCTCGACGTAGTTCAGGAGGTGGGGGTCCATGTGCATCTCGGTGCCGATGCCGTGCCCGCCGTAGTCCTCGACGATCCCGTACTTGCCGCCGCCCGGCTTCGGCTGCCGGCGGATGTACGTCTCGACGGCACGGGAGATGTCGACGAGCCGGTTCCCCTGCTTCATGGCCGCGATGCCGGCCCACATCGATTCCTCGGTCACCCGGGAGAGCTCGACGAGCTCCGGAGCGTGACCGGCGCCCACGAACGCGGTGTAGGCCGCGTCACCGTGCCAGCCGTCGATGATCGCGCCCGCGTCGATGGAGATGATGTCGCCGTCCTTCAGGACGGTCTTGTCGTCGGGGATGCCGTGCACGACGACCTCGTTCACGGACGTGCAGATCGTCGCGGGGAACCCGCCGTACCCGAGGAAGTTCGACTTCGCGCCGTGCTCGGCGATCACCTTGCGGGCGACGTCGTCCAGATCCTTCGTGGTCGCGCCGGGCACCGCGGCCTCACGCGTCGCGGCGTGGATGGCGGCGACGACAAGGCCCGCCTCACGCATCTTCGCGATCTGCTCGGGGGTCTTGATCTGCACCATGGGGCTTCCGCTCTCCGTCATCCGTCCGACAACCGGCTCCGTACGCGAACCGACTACGTACACAACAGTACGGCCGCGGTCCCCCTAGGGGCACCGCGGCCGAAACAGCGTACTGGCTACTTGTCGCCCTTGAGCGCGTCCATCGCGCGCTCGGTGACCTCGTCCACCTTGCCGAGCGCCGAGATCGTCACGACCAGACCCTGGGTCCGGTAGTAGTCGATGATCGGCTCGGTCTGCGTGTGGTAGACCTCAAGGCGCTTGCGGACAGTGTCCTCGCTGTCGTCCTCGCGCTGGTAGAGCTCGCCGCCGCAGACGTCACAGACGCCTTCCTGCTTCGGCTGCGAGTACGTCACGTGGAAGACGTGGCTGGAGTCCTTGCGGCAGATCCGCCGGCCCGCGATCCGCTTGACGACCTCGTCCTCCGGGACCTCCAGGTCCAGGACGGCGTCGAGCTTCACGTCGTCGGCCTTGAGCGCCACGTCCAGCGCCTCCGCCTGCGACACATTGCGCGGGAACCCGTCGAGCAGGAAGCCGTTCTCGGCGTCCGGCTTCGCCATCCGGTCCTTCGCCATGCCGATGGTCACCTCGTCGGGCACGAGGTTTCCGGCGTCCATGTACGCCTTCGCCTGCTTGCCGAGATCCGTGCCCTGGCTGATGTTGGCGCGGAAGAGGTCGCCCGTGGAGATGTGCGGGATCGACAGGTTCTTGGCGAGGAACGCGGCCTGCGTTCCCTTGCCCGCACCGGGCGGCCCGACGAGGACGATTCGCATCAGCGGAGGAACCCTTCGTAATTGCGCTGCTGGAGCTGGCTCTCGATCTGCTTCACGGTTTCCAGACCCACACCCACGATGATGAGGATGCTCGTCCCGCCGAACGGGAAGTTCTGGTTCGCCTGGAAGCCCACCAACGCCATCGTCGGCACAAGAGCGATCAGACCCAGGTACAGCGAACCCGGCCAGGTGATCCGGTTGAGTACGTAGCTCAGGTACTCAGCGGTCGGACGGCCAGCCCGGATGCCCGGGATGAAGCCACCATACTTCTTCATGTTGTCGGCGACTTCCTCGGGGTTGAAGGAGATCGCGACGTAGAAGAAGGCGAAGAAGACGATCAGGATGAAGTACGTGGCGATGTAAATCGGGTGGTCACCCTTGGTCAGGTTTGCGTCGATCCACTGCTTCCATCCCGAGTTGCCACCCGCGAACTGGGCGACCAGCGCCGGAATGTAGAGCAGCGACGAGGCAAAGATCACAGGGATGATGCCCGCCTGGTTGACCTTCAGCGGGATGTACGTCGACGTACCGCCGTAGGACCTGCGGCCGATCATGCGCTTCGCGTACTGGACGGGGATGCGCCGCTGCGCCTGCTCGACGAAGACCACCAGGCCGACCATGACGAGACCCACCGCGATGACCGTGCCGAACTCGATCCAGCCGTCGGCCAGGTCGCCCTGCTCCTTGATGGCCCACAGGGCGCTCGGGAAGGTCGCGGCGATCGAGATGAACATCAGGATCGACATGCCGTTGCCGATGCCGCGGTCGGTGATGAGCTCACCGAGCCACATGACACAGGCCGTACCGGCGGTCATCGTGATGACCATGGTCATGGTGACGAAGATCGACTGGTCGGGCACGATCTCGCTGGCGACCGGGCAGCCCTGGAAGAGGGAGCCGGTGCGGGCGGTGGCCACCAGACCCGTGCCCTGAAGGATCGCGAGCGCGATGGTCAGATAGCGCGTGTACTGCGTGATCTTCGCTGTACCGGCCTGACCCTCCTTCTTGAGGGCTTCGAGCCGCGGGATCACCACGGTCAGCAGCTGCAGAATGATGCTCGCCGTGATGTACGGCATGATGCCGAGCGCGAAGATCGTGATCTGCAGCAGCGCGCCACCGCTCATCATGTTGACCAGACCGAACAGACCCTGGTTCGCATTGGCGTTATCGATGCAGGTCTGGACGTTCTTGTAGTCGATACCGGGGATCGGCACATGCGTACCCACCCGGTAGATCACGATGATGCCGAGCGTGAAGAGCAGCTTCTTGCGCAGGTCGGGCGTCTTGAACGCCCGGGCGAACGCGGTGAGCACGGTGCCTCCTGCGACCCCCGCGCGCGTGCGCCAGAGGTGGTGGTCTGAGGTTCGACGAATACATATCAGTCAAGAAAACCGTGCGGGCAGACCGCACGGAGCTTAGACAGTGCACGCCACCTTACCGGCGACCGTGCCCCCCTTGGAACGACCAACCGGGGATGCCCCTTTTGTGGGGCATCCCCGGCTGGGAATCGCTCATGTCATCGACACGTCTGAGGGAAAATCAGACGAGCTCGGTGACAGTACCGCCCGCGGCGGTGATCTTCTCCTTGGCGGAGCCGGAGACGGCGTCGACCGTCACCTGCAGCGCCACGGTGAGCTCACCCTGGCCGAGGACCTTGACGAGGCTGTTCTTGCGAACGGCACCCTTGGCGACGAGACCCTCGACGGTGACCTCGCCACCCTCCGGGTACAGCGCGCTCAGCTTGTCGAGGTTCACGACCTGGAACTCGGTCTTGAACGGGTTCTTGAAGCCCTTGAGCTTCGGGAGACGCATGTGGAGGGGCATCTGGCCACCCTCGAAGCGCTCCGGAACCTGGTAACGGGCCTTGGTGCCCTTGGTACCACGACCAGCGGTCTTACCCTTGGACGCCTCACCACGACCCACACGGGTCTTGGCGGTCTTGGCGCCCGGGGCGGGCCGGAGGTTGTGGACCTTCAGCGGGTTCTGCTCCGCCATGTCAGTCGACCTCCTCAACCGTCACGAGGTGGCGGACGGTGTGCACCATTCCGCGGAACTCGGGGCGGTCCTCCTTGACGACCTGCGTGTTGATGCCCTTGAGACCAAGGGAGCGCAGGGTGTCGCGGTGGTTCTGCTTGCTGCCGATGTACGACTTCGTCTGCGTGATCTTGAGCTGTGCCATTACGCAGCACCAGCCCCGGCACGCGCCCGCAGCAGAGCCGCGGGAGCGACGTCCTCGAGGGGCAGACCACGGCGAGCCGCGATCTCCTCGGGACGCTGCAGACCCTTGAGGGCCGCCACGGTCGCGTGCACGATGTTGATCGCGTTCGACGAACCGAGCGACTTCGACAGGATGTCGTGAACGCCGGCGCACTCGAGCACGGCACGCACCGGGCCACCGGCGATAACACCGGTACCGGGGGAAGCAGGCTTGAGCAGGACGACGCCCGCGGCCTTCTCGCCCGTGATCGGGTGCGGGATGGTGCCCTGGATACGGGGGACCTTGAAGAAGTGCTTCTTGGCCTCCTCAACACCCTTGGCGATGGCCGCCGGCACCTCCTTGGCCTTGCCGTAACCGACACCCACGGTGCCGTCACCGTCGCCCACTACGACGAGCGCAGTGAAGCTGAAGCGACGACCACCCTTCACAACCTTGGCGACGCGGTTGATCGCGACGACGCGCTCAACGTACGCGGTCTTCTCGGCGGCGGCGTTGCCACCGTCGCGACCCTTCCGGTCCCGCCGCTCGCCGCCACCGGCACCGCCACCGCGGCGCTGGGGTCCAGCCATTGGAATTACCTCTCTCTGTTTCCGCTAGCTACGGAACCGACTCAGAACTTGAGTCCGGCTTCGCGGGCGGCGTCCGCCAGGGCGGCGATGCGCCCGGCGTACTGGTTACCACCACGGTCGAACACGACAGTCTCGACACCGGCGGCCTTGGCGCGCTCGGCGACCAGGGCGCCGACCGACTTGGCGGCCGCGGACTTGTCGCCCTCGGCGCCGCGGATCGTGCTGTCCAGGGTCGAGGCCGACGCAAGGGTGTGACCCTTGATGTCGTCGATGACCTGGGCCACGATGTGGCGGTTGGAGCGCGTCACGACCAGGCGCGGACGCTCAGCCGTACCCGAGATGTGCTTACGGATGCGGATGTGACGACGCTTGATGGCAGCACGCTTGTAAGCGTCGCCCTTAGCAATCTTGACACCGTATGCCATGGCTTACTTACCCGCCTTTCCGACCTTGCGGCGGATGACTTCGCCTTCGTACTTGACGCCCTTGGCCTTGTACGGGTCGGGCTTGCGCAGCTTGCGGATGTTGGCCGCAACCTCGCCGACCTTCTGCTTGTCGATGCCCTCGACCGAGAAACGGGTCGCGGACTCCACCTTGAAGGTGATGCCCTCGGGGGCCTCGACCAGGATCGGGTGGCTGTAGCCCAGCGAGAACTCCAGGTTGGAGCCCTTCGCGAGGACGCGGTAACCGACACCGCTGATTTCGAGCTTCTTCACGTAACCCTGGGTCACGCCGGTGATCATGTTCGCCACCAGCGTGCGGGACAGGCCGTGCAGGGCCTTGTTCTGACGCTCGTCGTTCGGACGGGTGACGTTCAGAACGCCGTCCTCGTCCTTAGCGATCTCGATCGGCGCGACAACGGTGTGCGAGAGGGAACCCTTGGGGCCCTTCACCGCGACCGTACGGCCGTCGATGGTGACGTCCACGCCGGCGGGAACCGTGATGGGGAGCTTGCCAATACGCGACATTAGCTATTCCTCCGTTCCCGACTACCAGACGTAGGCGAGGACTTCCCCACCTACGCCCTTCTTGCCTGCCTGCTGTCCGGTCAGGAGACCGTGCGACGTGGAGATGATCGCCACGCCGAGGCCGCCGAGGACCTTCGGCAGGTTGGTGGACTTCGCGTAAACCCGGAGACCGGGCTTGGAGATCCGCTTGATGCCCGCGATGGAGCGCTCACGGTTCGGGCCGAACTTCAGCTCGAGAACGAGGTTCTTGCCAACCTCGGCGTCCTCGACCTTCCAGCCCGTGATGAAGCCCTCCTGCTGGAGGATCTCCGCGATGTGAGACTTGATCTTGCTGTGCGGCATAGCCACGGTGTCGTGGTACGCCGAGTTCGCGTTACGCAGACGAGTCAGCATGTCCGCGATCGGATCAGTCATGGTCATGAATTGGCCTTCGGCCTCTCTCGCCGGGGTTTCCTATCTGCGCCATCCCTCTCCCCACTCAGAGGCAGGACGGGTGCGGCGCGGGGACCTACGGCGTAGTAAGTCGGTCAGGGCGGCAGACGCCCAACCCTCCTAGCCTAAGCCATACGGAGGAGGGCGGCTGCCAACCCTTTACTTACCGAGAGATCCAGGAGTCCCTAAAAAGCGGGGACTACCAGGAGCTCTTGGTCACGCCCGGCAGCTCGCCACGGTGAGCCATCTCACGAAGGCACACGCGGCAGAGGCCGAACTTACGGTAGACGGAGTGCGGACGGCCGCAGCGCTGGCAGCGGGTGTACGCACGCACACCGAACTTGGGCTTACGAGCAGCCTTGGCAATCAGAGCCTTCTTCGCCATCTCGCTTACGCCTCCTTGAACGGGAAGCCGAGGTGACGAAGGAGCGCACGGCCCTCAGCGTCGTTGGTCGCCGTGGTGACCACGGTGATGTCCATACCCCGGACGCGGTCGATCTTGTCCTGGTCGATCTCGTGGAACATGACCTGCTCCGTGAGACCGAAGGTGTAGTTGCCACGGCCGTCGAACTGCTTGGGGGACAGACCACGGAAGTCGCGGATGCGCGGCAGCGCGAGCGACAGGGTGCGGTCCAGGAACTCCCACATGCGGTCGCCACGGAGCGTGACGTGGCAGCCGATCGGCTGGCCCTCGCGAAGCTTGAACTGCGCGATGGACTTCCGGGCCTTCGTCACGGCCGGCTTCTGGCCGGTGATCGTGGTGAGGTCGCGGATGGCACCGTCGATCAGCTTCGAGTCACGGGCGGCGTCGCCGACACCCATGTTGACCACGATCTTGACCAGGCCGGGGATCTGCATGACGTTCTCGTACGAGAACTCCTCACGCAGCTTGTCCTTGATCTCGTCGCGGTACTTCGTCTTGAGACGCGGAGTGGTGGTGGTCGTCATCAGATGTCCTCACCCGTCCGCTTGGCAACGCGGATCTTGTTGCCCTCGTCGTCGAAGCGGTAACCGACGCGCGTGACGACCTTGTTGCCGTCCTTCTCCACGACCAGCTGGACGTTGGAGACGTGGACGGGGGCCTCGGTCGTCACGATGCCACCGGCCTGCGAGCCGCTGGCGGTCGGGCCGGCCTTCGTGTGCTTCTTGACCCGGTTGACACCCTCGACCAGGACGCGCTCGTCGCGCGGGTAAGCGGCAATGACCTTGCCCTGCTTGCCCTTGTCCTTACCGGTGATGACCTGGACCAGGTCGCCCTTCTTGATCTTCATGCTTACAGCACCTCCGGCGCGAGCGAGATGATCTTCATGAACTTCTTCTCGCGCAGCTCACGGCCGACGGGGCCGAAGATACGGGTGCCGCGAGGGTCGCCGTCGTTCTTCAGAATGACGGCGGCGTTCTCGTCGAAGCGGATGTACGAGCCGTCCGGACGGCGGCGCTCCTTGACGGTGCGAACGATGACCGCCTTGACGACGTCACCCTTCTTCACGTTGCCACCGGGGATCGCGTCCTTGACGGTGGCGACGATGACGTCACCGATACCCGCGTAGCGGCGACCCGAGCCACCGAGAACACGAATGGTGAGAATTTCCTTCGCACCCGTGTTGTCGGCGACGCGAAGTCGCGACTCCTGCTGGATCACGTCTATCTCCTGTTTGTCTGCCGGTTCCCCCGGGGCAGTTCAGCGAACTGCCCCGGGAGCCTGGCGGAACGAACTCCGAGGGGGGTGCCCCTCCGAGCTGTACTTGTTGGAATCCCCTTGCGGGAATTGCCTACTTGGCCTTCTCGAGGATCTCGACGATGCGCCAGCGCTTGGTCGCCGACAGCGGACGCGTCTCCATCAGGAGGACGCGGTCGCCGACGCCGGCAGCGTTCTGCTCGTCGTGCGCCTTGAGCTTGTTCGTACGGCGGATGACCTTGCCGTACAGCGCGTGCGTCACGCGGTCCTCGACAGCGACGACGACGGTCTTGTCCATCTTGTCGCTGACGACAAGACCCTGACGGGTCTTGCGGAAGCCGCGGGCGGCCTTCGTCTCTTCAGTCACGTTGCTCTCGCTCATCAGGCGCTCTCCACCGTCTCGATGCCCAGCTCGCGCTCACGCATGAGGGTGTAGATCCGCGCGATGTCCTTACGGACGGCCTTGAGCCGACCGTGGTTCTCGAGCTGGCCCGTCGCCGCCTGGAAGCGGAGGTTGAACAGCTCTTCCTTGGCTTCGCGGAGCTTGTTGAGAAGCTCCTCGTCGCCCAGCTCGCGCAGCTCGGAAGCCTTGGTACCGGCCGACATCACGACTCACCTGCCTCGCGCCGGACGATGCGGCACTTCATCGGAAGCTTGTGAGCAGCGCGGGTGAGCGCCTCACGAGCAATCTTCTCGTTCGGGTACGACAGCTCGAACATGACGCGTCCGGGCTTGACGTTGGCGACCCACCACTCCGGCGAACCCTTACCGGAACCCATGCGGGTCTCGGCAGGCTTCTTGGTGAGGGGGCGGTCCGGGTAGATGTTGATCCAGACCTTGCCGCCACGCTTGATGTGACGCGTCATCGCGATACGAGCTGCCTCGATCTGACGGTTCGTCACGTACGCCGGGGTCAGCGCCTGGATGCCGTACTCGCCGAACGCAACCTGCGTGCCACCCTTGGACATACCGCTGCGCTTCGGGTGGTGCTGCTTGCGGTGCTTGACCCTACGGGGGATCAGCATTTCGGTCAGGCCTCCGTTCCGGTGCTCTCAGCCGGAGCGGCGGCAGCGGCGGGAGCGTCGGCCTTGGGGGCCTCGGCAGGCTGCTGCTGACCGCTCTGGGCCCCCTGCTGCTGCGGCTTGCGGCCGCGGCCGCCACGCTCGCCACCACGGCCACCACGGGCCGGGCGGTCGTTGCCGCCACCACGGGCCGGGCGGTTACCCGCACGGGCCGCGGCGTTCTCGGCGCGGACCTCGGCGATGTTCTTGACGTCGCCCTTGTAGATCCAGACCTTCACGCCGATACGGCCGAAGGTCGTCTTGGCCTCGAAGAAGCCGTAGTCGACGTTCGCACGGAGCGTGTGCAGGGGCACGCGGCCCTCGCGGTAGAACTCCGAGCGGGACATCTCGGCGCCGCCGAGACGGCCACCACACTGGATCTTGATGCCCTTGGCGCCCGCCTTCATCGCCGACTGCATGCTCTTACGCATGGCGCGACGGAAGGAGACGCGGGAGGACAGCTGCTCCGCCACGGCCTGGGCCACGAGCTGAGCGTCGACCTCGGGGTTCTTGACCTCGAGGATGTTCAGCTGGACCTGCTTGCCCGTGAGCTTCTCGAGGTCACCGCGGATGCGGTCGGCCTCGGCGCCACGGCGGCCGATGACGATGCCGGGACGAGCGGTGTGGATGTCCACACGCACGCGGTCACGGGTGCGCTCGATCTCAACCTTCGAGATGCCGGCGCGCTCCATGCCGGACGTCATCATCCGACGGATGGCGACGTCTTCCTTGACGTAGTCCTTGTACAGCTTGTCGGCGTACCAACGCGACTTGAAGTCGGTCGTGACACCGAGCCGGAACCCGTGCGGGTTTACCTTCTGGCCCATTACCGGGTTCCTTCCTTGCTGCTGACGACCACGGTGATGTGGCTGGTCCGCTTACGGATCCGGTAGGCACGGCCCTGGGCACGCGGACGGAACCGCTTCAGGGTCGGGCCCTCATCCACGTACGCCTCGCTGATGACCAGCGAAGAGGCGTCGGTGTGGTCGTAGTTGTGCGCGGCGTTGGCAATGGCGCTGTCCAGCACCTTGCCGACCGGCACGCTCGCGGCCTGCGGGGCGAAACGCAGGACCGCCTGAGCCTCCGTGGCATCCATGCCACGGATGAGGTCCACCACGCGGCGGGCCTTCATGGGCGTGACGCGGATGTACCGCGCCTGGGCCCTGGCTTCCATGGTTGTCCCTTCGGTGTTAGTCATAGTCGTTCCACCCCGCGCTAGCGGCGCTTCGACTTCCGGTCGTCCTTGACGTGGCCGCGGAAGGTGCGAGTCGGCGAGAACTCGCCGAGCTTGTGGCCGACCATCGACTCGGTGACGAACACCGGGATGTGGGTCTTGCCGTTGTGCACCGCGATCGTGTGACCCAGCATGCTGGGAATGATCATCGAGCGACGGGACCAGGTCTTGATGACGTTCTTGGAACCGGCTTCGTTCTGAGCGTCCACCTTCTTTACGAGGTGGTCGTCGACGAAGGGCCCCTTCTTGAGACTGCGCGGCATCTAAACCCGCTCCTAGCGCTTCTTGTTCGACTTGCGGCGACGGACGATGTACTTGTTGCTCGCCTTGTTGCGATCACGAGTACGACCCTCCTTCTTGCCCCACGGCGAGACCGGGTGACGACCACCGGAGGTCTTGCCTTCACCACCACCGTGCGGGTGGTCGACCGGGTTCATCACGACACCACGCACGGTCGGGCGGACGCCCTTCCAGCGCATGCGGCCGGCCTTGCCCCAGTTGATGTTCGACTGCTCGGCGTTGCCGACCTCGCCAATCGTGGCGCGGCAGCGGACGTCGACCAGGCGGATCTCACCGGACGGCATGCGAAGGTGCGCCATGGCGCCTTCCTTCGCGAGCAGCTGCACGGAGGCACCCGCGGAGCGGGCGAACTTCGCGCCGCCGCCGGGCCGCAGCTCGATGGCGTGGAGCGTCGTACCCACCGGGATGTTGCGCAGCGCCATGTTGTTGCCGGGCTTGATGTCGGCACCGGGGCCGCTCTCAATCCGGTCACCCTGCTGCGTGCCGCGCGGGGCGAGGATGTAGCGCTTCTCGCCGTCCGCGTAGTGCAGCAGCGCGATGCGCGCGGTGCGGTTGGGGTCGTACTCGATGTGCGCGACCTTGGCAGGCACACCGTCCTTGTCGTGACGACGGAAGTCGATCACTCGGAAGGCGCGCTTGTGGCCACCACCCTGGTGGCGAACGGTCACACGACCGGAATTGTTACGGCCGCCCTTGCTGTGCAGCGGGCGAACCAGCGACTTCTCCGGCGTGGACCGCGTTACCTCGACGAAGTCGGCTACGGAGGAGCCACGGCGGCCCGGCGTAGTCGGCTTGTACTTGCGGATTCCCATTTCTCAGTCCTCGTCCGATATTCGGACCAGGGCGCTCCGTTAGGAGGCCTGGCCGAAGATGTCGATACGGTCGCCCTCAGCAAGGGTCACGATGGCGCGCTTGGTGTCGGCACGCTTGCCGAAACCGGTGCGCGTACGCTTCCGCTTGCCCTGACGGTTGATCGTGTTGACGCCGGTGACCTTGACCGAGAAGACCGCTTCGACGGCCTGCTTGATCTGGGTCTTGTTGGCGCCCGGAGCCACGATGAACGTGTACTTGCCCTCGTCGAGCAGCGCGTACGACTTCTCGGAGACGACCGGCTTGACGAGGACGTCGCGCGGGTCCGAGAAGGACTTGCTCAGCGGGGTGGGCTCAACGGCGATCTTGCCCTCGGTCGCGATGCGCTTCGCCTTGGCGACGCGCGCGGCCTTGGCGGCCTTCGCAGCCTTGGACGCGATGCTCTGGTGACGGATGGCCATCAGGCTTCGCTCCCTTCGGTGTCATTGGCCTTCGGGCCGGACACGAAGGACTCGAACGCGGCCTTGGTGAAGACCACGTCGTCCGACACGAGCACGTCGTACGTGTTCAGCTGGCCCGGCTCCAGGATGTGGACCTGGGGCAGGTTGCGGGCGGAGAGCAGCGAAGCCTCGTCCGAGCGCTCGATGACCAGCAGCACGTTCTTGCGCTCGCTGACCTTGCCGAGCAGGCTCTTCGCGGCCTTCGTCGAGATCTCGCCCTCGACCACGCCGGAGACGACGTGGATGCGGGAGTTGCGCGCCCGGTCGGTGAGGGCGTGACGCAGGGCGGCAGCCTTCATCTTCTTGGGGGTGCGCTGGGAGTAGTCACGCGGCACGGGGCCGTGGACGACGCCACCGCCGGCGAACTGCGGCGCACGGGTCGAACCCTGGCGCGCGCGGCCGGTGCCCTTCTGGCGGTAAGGCTTCTTGCCACCACCACGGACTTCACCGCGGGTCTTGGTCTTGTGCGTGCCCTGACGGGCCGCGGCCAGCTGCGCGACGACGACCTGGTGGATCAGCGGAATGCTGATCTTCTCGACGTCGAAGATCTCCGCGGGGAGCTCGACCGTCCCGGTCTTGTCGCCTGCCGGCGAAAGGATGTCAATGGTGCTCATGGGTTACCTCAGGCCCCCTTGGCCGCGGTACGGACCAGGACGAGGCCGCCGTTCGGACCGGGGACCGCGCCCTTGATGAGCAGCAGACCCTTCTCCGCGTCAACGGCGTGGACGGTCAGGTTCTGGGTGGTGACCCGCTCGTTGCCCATGCGACCCGCCATGCGCATGCCCTTGAAGACACGGCCGGGGGTGGCACAGCCACCGATGGAACCGGGCTTGCGGTGCACGCGGTGGGCACCGTGGGAGGCCTTGCCGCCGTGGAAGTTGTGACGCTTCATCACACCGGCGAAGCCCTTGCCCTTGCTCTTGCCGGTGACGTCGACCTTGATACCGGCCTCGAACGTCTCGGCAGTCAGCTCCTGGCCGAGGGTGTACTCGCTGGCACCAGCGGTACGGATCTCGACGAGGTGGCGACGGGGGGTCACGTCGGCCTTGGCGAAGTGGCCCTTGAGGGGCTTGTTCACCTTGCGCGGGTCGATCTCGCCGAAGGCGATCTGGACCGACTCGTAGCCGTCGCTGTCATTCGTACGGACCTGGGTAACGACGCAGGGCCCGGCCTTGACCACGGTCACCGGGACGACACGGTTGTTCTCGTCCCAGACCTGGGTCATGCCGAGCTTCTCGCCCAGGATGCCCTTGATCTGCTTGGTCATCTTCTTCGCGCCCTTCAGAGCTTGATCTCGATGTCAACGCCGGCCGGAAGGTCCAGGCGCATCAGCGAGTCAACGGTCTTGGGGGTCGGGTCGAGGATGTCGATCAGGCGCTTGTGCGTGCGCATCTCGAAGTGCTCGCGCGAGTCCTTGTACTTGTGCGGCGACTTGATGACGCAGTACACGTTCTTCTCAGTGGGCAGCGGCACCGGGCCCGCGACCGACGCACCAGTGCGAGTCACCGTCTCGACGATCTTCTTCGCCGAAGAGTCGATGACCTCGTGGTCGTAGGCCTTGAGCCGGATGCGGATCTTCTGTCCCGCCATGGCTACTTAGTAGTCCTTTGTCTCGAACGCTCTGGCTCCCGCTAGGCCCTTTTTTCTACTTCCTCCGACCCACGCGGTCGGGCGTGTCGCAGTCCCGCTCACACAGTTCTCCCGAAGGAGAATCCCTGCTAGGGGCTGCGGCCCTGATGACCGCGGGTCCGGGGGAAGAAACCCACCGGGCGCCTGGCTGAACCACCGCGCTGCACTTCCCGAAAGATTCCCGTACGTCCGCCAAAGCGCTGCCGCTAGCGACAGATAGGGCGACGAGTACTGTGGGACTCGCTTCCGGTCCTCCCGGCGGGAGGCGCGCAGCATCGGCACTCAACCGAGCAACCATGACAGTCTGCCATACGGGGCATGCCTGGTGCCAATCGAGCCGAAGAGCGTACCCGGTGAGTGACGGAGATCAAACCCGGGGTGGAGTCGGCGCGCCGTGCGTACCGTGCCGCCCGCTCACCCTCCGGAACCGTCGCCCGTTCCATGCGACCGCCTTCCGCCTTGCCGAGCCACCGCCGCGTGCGGGCGGCGCCGCACTGCGAGCGTTGAAGTGACGGCCACTCTGCGTGACGTGATTCGCGGGCTTCACCCCACCGGAACCCGCTCCCCCGTGCTCCGGTGACACAGGCGCCTTCCCAAGAAACCTGAGAGAGAAAGAACCCCACCAAGCCCCACCAAGCCCCACCAGGCCCCGCCGGGCCGCGAGTCAGCGGTGCCGCGCCCGCTCACTCCCCCGGGTGAACATCACCGGCTCAGCTGGCTTTCGGACCCCCCGACTCCCCTACTGTCAGCGCCAGCAGGCAAAACAACCGCAGACATGCGACGGCCCCCGCCGGGACGGCAATCCCGAGGCGAGGGCCTGACCACCGAGGAAGAAGGACGCTTCCCGATGGACACCCAAAACCCTAGCGCGCCCTTACGCGCCCGGTCCGCCATTGGCGGCGACAAACCCCCCTCAAGGGCGACCGCACACCCCCAACACCGAGCACATCCCACCGCTGCCCGGCCGCAGGCCTCCGGCATCGCCCACGAGAACACCCGCCACACCTCCCGCTTCACGGTGATCGGCAACCACCTCACGCAGCACCAGGAGCTCTCCCTCCTGGCGATCGGCCTGGCCTGCCACATTCAGTCGCTGCCAGCCGGAGCCCGTGCGGACATCAAGACCCTCGTGGCCCGCTTCCCCGAGGGATCGACCCGCATCGCCGCCGCCCTGCGCGAGCTGGAGACCCACGGCTACCTGCGCCGCGACCGCGAACGCACCCCCGCGGGCCGCATCATCACCCGCACGACTTCCTGCAACCAGCCGGGCGCAACCCGACGGCACGCCCCGGCGCCGAACCCCTGCGCCTCCGGGCAGGTCGCACCGGCTGAGCCCCAGCCGGACGCGTCCCCATCCGTGCGGGCAACATCCGTGCGGGCAACATCCGTGCGGGCAACATCCGTGCGGGCACCCCGCAAACTCCCCCACCCCCTCCCCGCCGTACCGCACCCGGCGCACCCGGCCCCCGCCCTCCTCCAGCGGGCAACCAACCTCCTCGTCGCCCTACGCCACCACGACCCCCGCCTGCTCCTCACCACCCACGACACGGCTCACCTGGCCCCCGGCGTCGCCGCCTGGCTGGAACGCGACGTCACCCCCACCGCCGTACGCCACGCCTTGACCAGCGACCTGCCGCCAGCCGGACCCCGCCGCCCAGCCGCCCTACTGGCCCACCGCCTAACGGCCCTCCTCCCACCCCCACCCGCGTTCCACGCCCCCACGGGACCCCCGCCCCCTCTGCAGAACTGCGACACCTGCGACCGCGCCTTCCGCGCCCCCGAGCCGGGCCACTGCCGCGACTGCCGCGCACCTCAGTACGCCGCCTGACCAGGGGAAACACTCGACATGTTCACGTCTCCACGCCCCGTGCGTCCCGGCCCACTAACCTGGCCAGGGCACTCCCGGGAGGACACCATGAGCACGCAGGCCGATCACGGACACGAGCTGGTTCCCCGCCCCGAGCAGACCCCGGACGCACTACGCGCCGCCCTCGCAGTCGTCGACCCGGCACGCCTGCCGGAAATGCAGCGAACCAAGGACGAAGCCTTCGCCAAGGCTGTCGCATGGCAGTCCCTCAGCCCCGTGCAGGGCTGGGTCCTCACCTGGGCCCGGGACATCGAGATCGCCCGCCGCCCCGATCTGTCCACCCGGCACGCCCGCGCCACGCGGGAACTCGAACACGAGGACGCTGCCGTCGCCCACGCAGCCCTGCGCGAGCTGAGCGCCGTCCTGGACGAGGCCATGAAGGCAGTACGGACTTGAGCTGGAGCTGGGAGTACGCCTTCGCGGCAGAGGAAGCCGCCCGCACCGCGTCACCAGCCTTTCTCGCCGAAGTCGAGCGCAAGGCCGCGGAACTGGTCAGGGCAGCCGAGGCACTGTATGTCCACGGCCGCGGTCACCAGGACGTCGACCCAAAGGGCGGCGACATCACCGTCCCCGGCGGAATGTTCCGGTACCAGATCGTCGTACGCAGTGAACGCGTCTACGTCGTTCAGCTGACGTACCTGGGCTTCTGAGTCCCGAGGAACTCAGAACACCTGCAGATAGCCCCGCGCCCGACCCGCCTCAAGGGTCTGAACGTAGATCTCGACCCACTGAACCTTCGACAGCTCTCCTCGTCACCACCCGGGGGAGCGCCCCGGATGAGCGCCCCCGAACAACAAAAGGGCCCGTACGACCGAAGTCGTACGGGCCCTTTCGTTACTGCGTGTACTGCGATGCGCTCAGTTCAGAGCAACCGGGTCTCCCCGATCAACGCGCAAGCGAGACGCTTACTTGTTGATCTTGGTGACCTGGCCGGCGCCGACGGTCCGGCCACCCTCACGGATGGCGAACTTCAGGCCCTCTTCCATGGCGACGGGCTGGATGAGCTCCACGGACATCTCCGTGTTGTCACCCGGCATGACCATCTCGGTGCCCTCGGGGAGGGTCACGACGCCGGTCACGTCCGTCGTACGGAAGTAGAACTGCGGGCGGTAGTTGTTGAAGAACGGGGTGTGACGGCCACCCTCGTCCTTCGACAGGATGTAGGCCTGGGCCTCGAACTCGGTGTGCGGAGTGACCGAACCGGGCTTGATGATGACCTGGCCGCGCTCGACGTCCTCGCGCTTGATGCCACGGAGGAGCAGACCGACATTCTCACCGGCCTGGCCCTCGTCGAGCAGCTTGCGGAACATCTCGATGCCGGTGACCGTGGTGGTGGTCTTCTCGGTCTTGATGCCGATGATGTCGACGGTCTCGTTGACCTTGAGGACACCACGCTCGATGCGGCCGGTGACGACGGTGCCACGACCGGTGATCGTGAAGACGTCCTCGATCGGCATCAGGAACGGCTTGTCGACGTCGCGCTCGGGCTCCGGGATGGACTCGTCCACGGCCTTCATGAGCTCGAGGACGGTGTTGCCCCACTCCTTGTCGCCCTCGAGGGCCTTCAGAGCGGAGACCTTGACGACCGGCAGGTCGTCGCCCGGGAACTCGTACTCGGAGAGGAGCTCACGGACCTCGAGCTCGACGAGCTCCAGGATCTCCTCGTCGTCCACCATGTCGGCCTTGTTCAGGGCGACAACGATGTACGGAACGCCGACCTGGCGGGCCAGGAGCACGTGCTCCTTGGTCTGCGGCATCGGGCCGTCGGTGGCGGCGACCACGAGGATGGCGCCGTCCATCTGCGCGGCACCCGTGATCATGTTCTTGATGTAGTCCGCGTGACCGGGGCAGTCGACGTGGGCGTAGTGACGCGCCTCGGTCTGGTACTCGACGTGCGCGATCGAGATCGTGATACCGCGCTGGCGCTCCTCGGGAGCCTTGTCGATCTGGTCGAAGGCCGAGGCCTCGTTCAGGTCGGGGTACGCGTCGTGCAGCACCTTGGTAATGGCGGCCGTGAGGGTCGTCTTACCGTGGTCAATGTGACCGATGGTGCCGATGTTGACGTGCGGCTTAGTCCGCTCGAACTTCGCCTTCGCCACTGGGTCCTCCTGGGAGTGGTTCTGTACGCCTTGCTTCATCGGCGCCAGGTGATCTTTGCTGGGAAGCCAGCCGCCGGGGTTCTCGCCCTCGGGGTCGAACCCCGGCGGATGGTGTCAAGCCTAAAGCGTCAACTCGGGTGAGTTACTCGCCCTTGGCCTTCGCGATGATCTCCTCGGCGACGTTCCGCGGAACCTCGGCGTAGGAGTCGAACTGCATTGAGTAGCTTGCGCGACCCGACGTCTTGCTGCGGAGGTCTCCGACGTAGCCGAACATCTCCGAGAGGGGCACGAGGCCCTTCACGACGCGAGCGCCGCTGCGCTCCTCCATGGCCTGGATCTGGCCACGGCGGGAGTTGATGTCACCGATGACATCGCCCATGTAGTCCTCGGGCGTGGTGACCTCGACGGCCATCATCGGCTCGAGCAGCACGGGGCTGGCCTTGCGCGCGGCCTCCTTGAAGGCCTGCGAACCGGCGATCTTGAAGGCGAGCTCGGAGGAGTCGACCTCGTGGTAGGCGCCGTCGATGAGCGTGACGCGAACGCCCGTCATCTCGTAGCCCGCCAGGATGCCGAACTGCATGGCCTCCTGAGCACCCGCGTCCACCGAAGGGATGTACTCCTTGGGGATGCGGCCACCCGTGACCTTGTTCACGAACTCGTACGACGCGTCGCCGCCCTCGATGGGCTCGATCGCGATCTGCACCTTCGCGAACTGACCGGTACCACCGGTCTGCTTCTTGTGGGTGAAGTCGACGCGCTCGACGGCCTTGCGGATCGTCTCGCGGTACGCCACCTGCGGCTTGCCGACGTTCGCCTCGACGCGGAACTCGCGCTTCATGCGGTCGACGAGCACCTCGAGGTGAAGCTCGCCCATACCACCGATGATGGTCTGGCCGGTCTCCTCGTCCGAGTGAACGCGGAAGGAGGGGTCCTCCTCCGAGAGACGCTGGATGGCGACACCCAGCTTCTCCTGGTCACCCTTGGACTTCGGCTCGATGGCGACCTCGATGACCGGCGCCGGGAAGTCCATGGACTCCAGGATCACCGGCTGCTTGTCGTCGGAGAGCGTCTCACCCGTGGTGGTCTGCTTCAGGCCCATGACGGCGACGATGTCACCGGCGCCCACCGACGCGATCTCCTCACGCTTGTTCGCGTGCATGCGGTAGATCTTGCCGATGCGCTCCTTCTTGCCCTTGACGGAGTTCAGCACCGCGGTGCCGGCCTCCAGGCGACCGGAGTAGATCCGGACGAAGGTGAGCTTGCCGAGGTGCGGGTCGCTCGCGATCTTGAACGCGAGGGCCGACAGCGGCTCGTCGTCGGACGGCTTGCGCTTGACGACCGTCTCCGGGTCCTTGACGTCGTGGCCCTCGATGGCCTCGACGTCCAGGGGGGACGGCAGGTAGCGCACGACCGCGTCGAGCAGGGGCTGGACGCCCTTGTTCTTGAACGCGGTACCGCAGAAGACGGGGGTGACGGTGGTGTCGCCGCCCTTGCCGGAGGCGATGGTGATGCGACGGATCGCCGCGTACAGCTGGTCCACCGAAGGCTCCTGGCCCTCGAGGTACAGCTCCATCATCTCTTCGTCGTTCTCCGCGACGGCCTCGAGCAGCTTGCCGCGGTACTCCTCGGCAGCCTCGGTGTGCGTGTCGGGGATGTCGACGATGTCGTAGGCCTCGCCCATCTTGGTCTCGGCGGACCAGACGAAGGCCTTCATGGTGACGAGGTCGACGACGCCCTTGAAGTCAGCCTCTGCGCCGATGGGCAGCTGCATGACGAGCGGGGTCGCACCGAGGCGGTCGACGATCATGTCGACACAGCGGTGGAACTCGGCACCGGTGCGGTCGAGCTTGTTGACGAAGCAGATGCGCGGGACGCCGTAGCGGTCCGCCTGACGCCACACGGTCTCGGACTGGGGCTCAACGCCGGCGACGCCGTCGAACACCGTCACGGCACCGTCGAGCACGCGGAGCGAACGCTCCACCTCGACGGTGAAGTCGACGTGGCCCGGGGTGTCGATGATGTTGATCGTGTGATCGACGTCGTTCAGCGGCCAGTGACAGGTGGTGGCAGCAGAGGTGATCGTGATGCCACGCTCCTGCTCCTGCTCCATCCAGTCCATCGTGGCGGCGCCGTCGTGGACCTCACCGATCTTGTACGACACACCGGTGTAGAACAGGATCCGCTCGGTGGTCGTCGTCTTGCCCGCGTCGATGTGAGCCATGATGCCGATGTTGCGCACCTTGGCCAGGTCAAGTGAAGTGGTAGCCATGTCGGCTCAGTCTTCTCTCGGTCTCGATGTGGGTAGCGACTACCAGCGGTAGTGCGCGAAGGCCTTGTTGGACTCGGCCATCTTGTGGGTGTCCTCGCGCTTCTTCACAGCGGCACCGAGGCCGTTGGAGGCATCGAGGAGCTCGTTGAGCAGACGCTCGGTCATGGTCTTCTCGCGACGGGCGCGGGAGTAACCGACGAGCCAGCGCAGGGCGAGCGTGTTCGCACGGCCCGGCTTGACCTCGATCGGGACCTGGTAGGTCGCGCCACCGACACGGCGGGACTTGACCTCGAGGGTCGGCTTGATGTTCTCGAGCGCGCGCTTCAGCGTGATGACCGGGTCGTTGCCGGTCTTCTCGCGCAGGCCCTCCATGGCGCCGTACACGATGCGCTCGGCGGTGGAGCGCTTGCCGTTCAGCAGCACCTTGTTGATGAGGGAGGTCACCAGAGGAGAACCGTAGACCGGGTCGATGATGACCGGGCGCTTCGGGGCGGGGCCCTTACGAGGCATTCTTACTTCTCCTTCTTGGCGCCGTAGCGGCTGCGGGCCTGCTTGCGGTTCTTGACACCCTGGGTGTCGAGGGAACCGCGGATGATCTTGTAGCGAACACCAGGCAGGTCCTTCACACGGCCACCACGCACGAGCACGATGGAGTGCTCCTGCAGGTTGTGTCCCTCACCCGGAATGTAGGCCGTGACCTCGATCCCGGAGGTCAGACGCACACGCGCGACCTTACGGAGGGCCGAGTTCGGCTTCTTCGGGGTGGTCGTGAACACACGCGTGCAGACGCCACGGCGCTGGGGCGAACCCTCGAGTGCGGGCGTCTTGTTCTTCTCGACCTTGTCCTGCCGGCCCTTACGGACCAGCTGCTGGATCGTAGGCACTACTTCTCCGGTTTCTGTGTGCCGAATAGTAAAGCTAACCTGGAACGTCGCCGACCCACGCGGTCGGGTGTGTCGAATCCTGCAGACTCCCGCCGCAAGGCGGAAAGGGGCGCAGATTACGGTGGCCGTTGACGGACTCGCGTTGCGGTTGAAGACACGCGCACGAGCCCAGGCACACCCCAGGCACAAGGTCTGAGCGTACCTACCTCATCGAGTCTGGTCAAAACAAATGCAGGCCACCGCGACACGCCGGACTTCTCGCCCATGATCCAGAACCGGAATACCCATTCCGAACTATGACATGGACACTTTCAGTAACTTGAACGGTGCATTGCGTGCCGATCAAGGAGGGTCGTATGGCGGGGGCGAATGTGCCGGGTGGTGGCCTGGACGATCAGGTCCCGTTCCTCGCCCGGCTGGAGAGCGCCGACCGCACCGCCCTCCTGGGGCTCGGCCACGTGCTGGACTTCGCACCGCGGGGCGTCCTCCTGCACGAGCGCGAGCCGTCGTCCCACGTCCTGTTCCTGGTGCGGGGCTGGTCCAAGGTCACCGCGGCCGCCCCCAACGGATACGAGGCCCTGCTCGCGCTGCGCGGCCCCGGCGACGTCATCGGGGAGTCCGCGGCACTGACCGGGCGGCCGCGTTCCGCGACGGTGACCGCGCTCGAGCCCGTCCGTGCCGTGGCGATGGAGCGCGAGCACTTCACCGACTTCCTCGCCCGCTCCCCCGCGGTCTCGTTCGCGCTCCTCGGGCTCACCTCCGACCGCACCCGCGCCGCCGACCGACGGCGCCTGGAGTACGCGTCGATGAACGTGCGGGAGCGGTTCGCCGTGCTGCTGCTCGAACTGGCCCGCACACATGGCCGGCGTACGGACGAGGGCATCGAACTCTGCGTACCCCTGAGCAAACAGGAGCTGGCGGGGTCCGTCGGGGCGTCCAGGGAAGCGGTCCAGCGCCTCCTCAAGGAACTGCGCACCCGCGGTGTCGTGGTCACCGGGCGCAGAGCACTGCTCATCGTGCGCCCCGACGTCCTGCGCCGCATCGCCCGCGCCGAGCAGCCGGACGCCTGATACCACGCCTCAAGGCACCTGACACACCTGACGCCTGACGCCACCGCGCCCCGCTTCTGTGTACGCGGTCACACTTCAAGTGCGTCATCCGACCTCACGGTCGCGGCCACCTCGCCGCCAAGCTGCTGCGCGGCACAGCATCCCCAGCCGAGAGGTGACCATGAGCGACCCCGTGAGCCGGACCATCCTCCTGCTCGACATCGAGAAGTACAGCGACCGGGACGACGTCGAGCAGGCCTATCTGCGCCGCATGCTCTACGGCGTCACCGACCGTGTCCTGGAGAGCGCGGCCATCGACAGGACGCTGCGGCGGCGTGCCGACCGCGGGGACTCCGTCATGGAGCTGATCGACGCCGGCGCGTCGATGACCGCGCTGCTCCGCGCCCTGCTGACCGAGGTGCCGGTGGAGCTGCGGGCGGTGAACCGTACGGCGTCGGCCTCCGCCCAGATCCGCCTCCGCGCCGTGCTCGCCACGGGTTACGTCGCGGTCGACGAGCTCGACGGCTGGGTGGGCTCCGATCTGAACCACGCGTGCCGGCTGCTCGACGGCGAGCTGCTGCGGGCCGCGCTGCGGGAGCGCAGGGACGACTTCGCCCTCTGCGTCTCGGAGCCCGTGCACAGCGGGATCGTCCGGCACGACTACCCGGGCATCCCCAGGGACGAGTTCCACGCGATCACGGTGGACAGCAAGAACGGGCCCCTGCGGGCGTGGCTGCACGGGGCACTGCCCGGGGGCGCGGCTCCAGACGCCCGCGAAGTACCCCGCGAAGCACCCCGCGAAGTACCCCGCGAAGGCACCGCTGCCGATGTCCCCGAAGGCCCGGCTGCCGATGTTCCTGACGACACGGACCGTGCGGCGCGGGACCCCCGGCCCACGTCCCCGCCACCCGCCTCCGTCAACTTCCTCGGCGGCTCCCCGTCCTTCGGCGGCTCCTTCGTGAACGGTGACCAGCATGGCGTGAGCGGCGGCGTCGTGCACGGCGACGTACACCTCGGGGGCGGCGGCGCCGGGCGCGGTGAGCGGGGGTGAGCGCGGGCGAGCCGGGTCCCCGCCAGGGGGCGGCCGGCCCCCGGCAGCAGACCGGCGACAAGGACGCTCCCGAGAGCCCCCCGCAGACGGGCGCCGACGCCGCGGAGGCCGAGGACCAGCAGGACGAGCGGGACCAGCCGCAGGACGCCTGGTCCGCCCGCCGGGACCTGGTCGACCACAGCCCCAAGGCGATGGGCGTCGGCGACAACGCGCGCTTCGGCGGGAGCCTGGTCGCGGGTGACCAGCACGGCGTGAGCGGTGGCCTGGTCGCGGGCGACGTGATCATGGGCAGCAAGACGGAGGTCTACCACTTCGGCGTCTCCGCCACGGGTCACGGCTCGGGCGAGGTGCCGCCGGCGACGCTGGACCGCCTCGCCCCGTACTTCGTCACCGACGAGTCCGTGTTCGGGGGCCTTCTGGAGCGCCTGCGCAGGGAGCGGGTCATCGTGCTCGCCGGCCCGCACTTCAGCGGGCGCAGGACCGCCGCGCTGATGCTGCTCCACCGCCTGGGCGTCTCCCCCGTCCGCTCCCTCGTGCGCGACACCACACCGGCACAGCTCGTCCAGCAGCTCAGCGACGACCAGCACCCGGCCAAGGGGTACGTGCTGTGTGACCTGACCACCCACCGCGACCAGCCGCTCAGGGAGCCGCACCTCCTCGCCGCCCGCGGTCGACTCGAACGCGACGACGCGTACTTGGTCATCACGGTCGGCCCCATGGCGGCGCTGGAGGACATCTCCGCCGTCGAGTGGAGACCGCCGGGCCCCGGCGACGTACTGACGAGCCACCTGCTCGAACTGACCGATGAAGCGACCACGGAACGGCTGCTCGCGCTCCCCGCTGTCGCGAGCTTCCTGGAGCGCGACCATCAGCTGCGCGAGGTGGCGGCCTTCGCGAAGCACCTCAAGCGGTACGCGGACGGAGAAGTCACCGACGAGGTGGTCGGGACCTTCTCGCTGTTCACCCTCGAGAACCAGGTCCAGGAGTGGTTCGACGAGAACGAAGAACTGATTCCGCTGCGGGACAAGGCGTTCCTCATCGCGCTGGCCGCCTTCGACGGAGGCCCCTACGCGCTCACGGCCGAGCTGAGCGACCTGCTCTACGCCTTCCTCCAGGACACCGCGAACTCCGCCCTTCAGCCTCAGGTCCCCGTCTTCGGCACGCACATCGGCAAGCGCCTCCAGCTCGCCCGTGCCCGGTGGTATCCGGAGGAGGAGAACACGGAGTGGGGGCCGGTCACGCAGTCCAAGGCCGCCTTCCTCGACGACCGGGTCTCGCTGGTCCTGCTGCGCGAGGTCTGGACCGGTCACCCCTCGGCCAGGCCCGCCCTCGTCCACTGGCTCCAGCGGCTCGCCGGTGACGGAAGGCCGCTGGTGCGCACCCGCGCCGCGTCGACCGCCGCCGTCCTCGCGTACGCGGATCTGCCCTCCACCATGGCTCTGATCATCGAGCCATGGGCCACGTCCCGGCTGTTCCGCCGGCGGCTCGTCGCGGTCAACTCCCTGGCGCTCGCACACCTCCTGGAAGCGCCCAACATCCCCAGCATCCTCGACTCCTGGTGCGAGAGCGAGGAGCAGGCGATGCGGTGGGTGGCCATCCGCGCCTACGGCCTGATCGGCGCGGAGCGGCCGGACCAGACCCTCGCCGCTCTGCGGAGCGCCGTCCGCAAGGAGTACGCGGCCGCCGACGATGACGGCGACGAGCGGGACGTCGACGAGCCCATGGTGAAACAGCTCGCCCAGTCCGTGGAACTGCTGCTGCTCTCACCGGCCGGCGAGCGGGTCCTCGCCGAACTGCTGCGCAGGCTCGACCAGGACCGGCCCGTGCACGATCTCGCCCTGGGCGGCTTTCTCAGCGCGTGTGCGCGACGGAAGGAGGACGCGCGGTACGGATGGCCGCTGGTCCTCGACTGGTACGCGACGTCGGCGGCGGACGGAGGCCGGGCGGCCGGCGGAATCGCACGGCTCTGGCGCGCGGCGCTCGACGACCGCAGGCACACGAAGGACGCGCTGGAGGAGCTGGGCAGGTGGGTCCGCGCGGCCGACCACGACCCGGCGGCAGAGCGGGCGCTGGCCGGCCTGCTCCCCGCCCTGGTCACCACGGCCTCCGAACACCAGCGCCTCAGCCATCTCCTGCGCACCCTGCCCGGCGAGGACGGCGCTCCCCCGCCCGCCGCGGCGGCCCGCCTGCTGGCCGTACTGCCGCACCGCCGCTGACCCACGCACGCGTACACCGCCGATACGCCCCTACGCCCCTACGCCCCTACGAGGAGGCACGCGCCATGCCCGACTTCCGCCAGCCACCGGACTGGCAGCAACCCGCCGACCGGCACACGCCGCTGATCGACCCCGTCATCACCGTGCGGCAGCTCTCGCGGTTCGGATTCACTCGCAAGTCGCTGACCCGCATCGACCACGCCCTGGTCTTCTCCACCTCCAGGGGCGGGTACGACGCCTATCTGCCGCCCCTGCGCCCGAGCCGCGGCGAAGTGGCGGCGAAGCGCTACACATCGGTCTACGAGGTGGACATGGGCGTCCATCCGTACGAGGCCGAGATCTCACTGCCCAGCGACAACGACGCCTTCGAGTTCATCGCCACGGTCGACCTGACATGGCAGGTCACCGACCCGGCCGCCTACGTCAGGAGCGGCCACCGGCACGTACCGGCCCTGCTCATCGGTGAGCTGCGGCAGGCCGCGCGGCCCCTCACGCGCCGGTTCGCCATCCACGAGAGCGCGAGCGCCGAACGACAGCTGCTGCACGCCCTCTCCGGCCAGGCGCCGCCCGGCACGGCCGCGGGCCTGCGGGTGATCTGGACGCTGCGGCTCCGCCGCGACCAGCAGGCTCCAGTCCATCGATCACCGGGCCGTCGAGCAGATACGCACGGAGCAGCACGGGGCGGAACTCCGGAAGTTCGAGGCCGAGAAGATCGCGTTCTACCAGCAGTACCTGGAGCAGGGTGGTGTCGTGGCCTGGGCCATGCACCTCGCGAGCAATCCCCAGGACTCACGGCTCGTCGTCAACAGCATGCGCGAGGACAGGCTCCGTCTGGTCCTGGCCGAGGTGGAGCTGGCGAGGGAACTTCTCGGCGGCGACAGTGCCGAGGACTACGAGCTGGAAGGACCGAAGCGACGAGCCCTCGACTTCATGTACGAGATCTTCAACCAGCACGTCAAAGAACTGTCCCGGGACCTTCCGCCATCGGTGTACCCGGGCGAGGAGCCGTCCGCAAAGGCCCCTGACCGGTCCCCCGCCCCGGCCGAGCAGACGGATCTCACCCCGTGAGCGCCACGACCACACAGCCGACGGCACCGCGACCGGCTCCCGTCCCCGTTCCCGCCCCCGGCCCCGTTCCCGCCCCCGTCCCCGTTCCCGCCCCCGCTCCGGGAGCCGGGATCGCCGAGCGCCTGCTGGCGGACCTGCGCGCCGAGATCGCCCGTGCGGACTCCAAGGCAGCCGTCCTCGCGGCGGCCCTCGGCGTGGCGGCGGGCGCCTTCAGCGGTCTGCTGGCCAGGCGCGAGTGGAGCCCGGCCGCGCTCTCCCCGCCGGGGAGCTCGGCGTGGTGGTCAGGGGCCCTCGCCCTCGCCGTGGCCCTCCTGGCGATGCTCATGGCCGTCCTGCCGCGGTACGGCACCCGCAACAGCTGGGCGCCCGGAGCACCCCTGTCGTACTTCGGTGACATCCACCGGGCGGCACACGGCGGCCACTTGGCACAGGCGCTGGCCGAAACCGAACGGATGCCCCTGGCCAGCACCCTCACCGCCCTGTCCGAGACCAGTCGCATCGCCCTGCGCAAACACCAGTGGATGCGCGTGGGCCTGATCGCCCTCTCCGCGAGCGTGGTGCTGCTCCCCGGCTCCCTGCTCATCGGCTGACGTCCCTCCCGGAGGCTGACCATGGACCGACCGACCGATCCCCGAGAACCCGGCCCACCCGACGACGATCTCGACTACCGCCACCTGGGCGGCCGCGTCCACTACGCCGCTCACCAGCGCGGGGTCGACGTGACGGCGTTCGGCCAGCTGGTCCTGCTCCTGCCGGGCACGGTCATGAGCCTGCTGGTGGTCGTGCTGGTGTCCGGCGGGCTCGACGCCTGGCTGGGGATTCCGTTCTGGGTGCCGCCCCTGCTCTGGCTGGTGTCAGGGGCTCTGCTCTTCCACCGGCCGACCGAGGACTTCCTCGCGCGCCACCTCCTGCGTCTGCAGCGCCCCATGCCCGACGAGTACGCGCGGCTCGCCCCCGTCTGGCGCGAGGTGACCGCCCGTGCGGGCGTCGACGGCCGGACGTACGAGCTGTGGATCGAGGACAGCGACGACCTGAACGCGTACGCCGCCGCCGGGCACATCGTCGGCGTCACCCGGTTCGCCCTGGACCACCTGACCAGCTCCCAGCTCGCCGCGATCCTCGCCCATGAGCTGGGCCACCACACCGGCGGGCACGTCTGGACCTCGCTGCTCGGCCAGTGGTACGCGCTTCCGGGCCGGGCGGCCTGGTACGTCATCCGGCTGATCGTCGGCTTCGCCATCTCGGTCACCAGCTCCTTCTCCTGGCCGGCCACCGCGGCGCTGATCCTCGTGATCGCCGTCTTCACGTACTCCACGATCACCCTGCTCTACGGGCTGCCCCTCGTCCTGCTGGTCACGCCCTACCTCATCGCGGCCGTGGGACGTCGGGCCGAGCTGCGGGCGGACCAGCATGCCGCGGCGCTGGGGTTCGGCCCGACGCTCGCGCAGGTGCTGGTGGCCATGCACGCGGCCGAGACCGAGGCCGGGCACCGGCCCGAGGCGGCCGCCGGAGCGAGGCCCGGCGCCCCCGGGATGGCGGCCCGGCTCCTCTCCACGCACCCCGACTACCCGACCCGGCTGCACCGCCTGAGGCCCTACCTGGAACCGGACCGGTAGCGGAGAACGCCGAAGGGCGGCCACCCCTTTCGGGATGACCGCCCTTCAACAGACGCGGGTCTTACTGGTTGTAAGGACCGTAGTCGTAGTCCTCCAGCGGAACGGCCTGGCCGGAGCCCGTGCCGAACGGGGAGTAGTCGATGTCGTCGTAGCCGACGGCCGAGTACATCGCGGCCTTGGCCTCTTCGGTCGGCTCGACCCGGATGTTGCGGTAGCGGGAAAGACCCGTACCGGCCGGGATGAGCTTACCGATGATGACGTTCTCCTTGAGGCCGATGAGGCTGTCGGACTTGGCGTTGATCGCCGCATCCGTCAGGACTCGGGTCGTCTCCTGGAAGGAGGCGGCCGACAGCCAGGATTCCGTCGCCAGCGAGGCCTTGGTGATACCCATCAGCTGCGGACGGCCGGAGGCCGGGTGGCCGCCTTCCGTGACCACACGACGGTTCTCGGTCTCGAACTTCGAACGCTCGACGAGCTCGCCCGGCAGCAGCTCCGCGTCGCCGGACTCGATGATCGTCACGCGGCGCAGCATCTGCCGGATGATGATCTCGATGTGCTTGTCGTGGATCGACACGCCCTGGCTGTTGTAGACCTTCTGGACTTCGCCGACCAGGTGGACCTGGACCGCGCGCTGACCGAGGATGCGCAGCACGTCGTGCGGGTTGGTGGCACCGAAGGTGAGCTTCTGGCCCACCTCGACGTGGTCACCCTCACGCACGAGGACCTTGGCGCGCTTCGAGATCGGGAAGGGAGTCTCGTCGCTGCCGTCGTCCGGCGTGACGACGATCTTCTTGGTCTTCTCGGTCTCCTCGATACGGATGCGGCCTGCCGCCTCCGAGATCGGGGCGACACCCTTGGGCGTACGAGCCTCGAAGAGCTCGACGACACGGGGCAGACCCTGGGTGATGTCGTCACCGGCCACACCACCGGTGTGGAAGGTACGCATCGTCAGCTGCGTGCCGGGCTCACCGATGGACTGGGCGGCGATGATGCCGACCGCCTCACCGATGTCGACCAGCTTGCCGGTGGCGAGCGAACGGCCGTAGCAGAAGGCACAGGTGCCGACCGCGGACTCACAGGTCAGGACCGAGCGGGTCTTGACCTCCTCCACGCCGTTGGCGACCAGGGCGTCGATGAGGACGTCACCGAGGTCGACGTTGGCCGGCGCGATGACCTTGCCGTCGATGACGACGTCCTCGGCCAGCATGCGGGCGTAGACCGAGGTCTCGACGTTCTCCGTCTTGCGGAGCACACCGTCCTCGCCCTTGACCGCGATCTTCAGCTTCAGACCGCGCTCGGTGCCACAGTCCTCCTCGCGAATGATGACGTCCTGCGAGACGTCGACCAGACGACGGGTGAGGTAACCGGAGTCGGCGGTACGCAGGGCCGTGTCCGCCAGACCCTTACGGGCACCGTGCGTGGAGATGAAGTACTCGAGAACGGTCAGGCCCTCACGGAACGAGGCCTTGATCGGACGCGGGATGGTCTCGTTCTTCGCGTTCGACACCAGACCACGCATACCGGCGATCTGACGCATCTGCATCATGTTTCCTCGGGCACCCGAGTCAACCATCATGAAGATGGGGTTCGTCTTGGGGAAGTTCGCGTTCATCGCCTCGGCAACCTCGTTGGTCGCCTTGGTCCAGATCGCGATGAGCTCCTGCGTGCGCTCGTCCTTGGTGATCAGACCGCGCTCGTACTGCTTCTGGACCTTCTCGTCCTGCGCCTCGTAGCCCGCGACGATCTCCTTCTTGGCCGCGGGGACCACGACGTCGGAGATGGCCACGGTGACACCGGAACGGGTCGCCCAGTAGAAGCCCGCCGCCTTCAGGTTGTCGAGCGTCGCCGCCACGATGACCTTGGGGTAGCGCTCGGCGAGGTCGTTGACGATCTCGGAGAGCTGCTTCTTGCCGACCGAGTAGTCGACGAAGGGGTAGTCCTCGGGCAGCAGCTCGTTGAAGAGCGCGCGGCCCAGCGACGTACGCAGCCGGAAGCTGTCGCCCGGCTGGTAGGCACGCTCGTCACCGAAGTCCTCGCCCTCGGCGCTGACCGGCGGGGTCCAGCCACGCGGCGGGATGGTGCCCACCGGGAAGCGGATGTCGACGGACGACTGGAGAGCGAGCTCGCCGGCGTCGAACGCCATCATCGCCTCGGCGGTGGAACCGAACGCGCGGCCCTCGCCCTTGGTGTCACGCAGCTCGCCGTCGGTGGTGAGGAAGAACAGACCGAGGACCATGTCCTGGGTCGGCATCGTCACCGGACGACCGTCGGCGGGCTTCAGGATGTTGTTCGAGGACAGCATCAGGATGCGGGCCTCGGCCTGCGCCTCCGCGGAGAGCGGCAGGTGCACGGCCATCTGGTCACCGTCGAAGTCCGCGTTGAACGCGGTGCAGACGAGCGGGTGGATCTGGATGGCCTTGCCCTCGACCAGCTGCGGCTCGAAGGCCTGGATGCCGAGGCGGTGCAGCGTGGGCGCACGGTTCAGCAGAACCGGGTGCTCGGCGATGACCTCTTCGAGGACGTCGTACACGACCGTGCGGCCGCGCTCGACCATCCGCTTGGCGCTCTTGATGTTCTGCGCGTGGTTCAGGTCGACCAGGCGCTTCATCACGAACGGCTTGAAGAGCTCCAGCGCCATGGCCTTGGGCAGACCACACTGGTGCAGCTTCAGCTGCGGACCGACGACGATCACGGAACGCGCGGAGTAGTCCACACGCTTACCGAGCAGGTTCTGACGGAAACGACCCTGCTTGCCCTTGAGCATGTCGCTCAGGGACTTCAGCGGGCGGTTGCCGGGACCGGTGACCGGGCGACCACGACGACCGTTGTCGAAGAGGGCGTCCACGGCCTCCTGGAGCATGCGCTTCTCGTTGTTCACGATGATCTCGGGCGCACCGAGGTCGAGAAGCCGCTTCAGGCGGTTGTTGCGGTTGATGACGCGGCGGTACAGGTCGTTCAGGTCGGAGGTCGCGAAGCGGCCACCGTCCAGCTGCACCATCGGACGCAGGTCCGGCGGGATGACCGGCACGCAGTCCAGAACCATGCCCTTGGGGCTGTTGCTGGTCTGCAGGAACGCGGAGACGACCTTGAGGCGCTTGAGCGCACGGGTCTTCTTCTGGCCCTTGCCGGTACGGATGATCTCGCGAAGCCGCTCGGCTTCCTCATCCAGGTCGAACGACTCAAGGCGCTTCTGCAGTGCAGCGGCACCCATCGAACCGTCGAAGTACGTGCCGAAGCGGTCACGCAGCTCGCGGTAGAGCAGCTCGTCACCCTCCAGGTCCTGGACCTTGAGGTTCTTGAAGCGGTTCCACACCTCGTCGAGACGGTCGATCTCGCGCTGCGCACGGTCACGCAGCTGCTTCATCTCACGCTCGGCGCCTTCGCGCACCTTGCGGCGCACGTCGGCCTTGGCGCCCTCGGCCTCGAGCTCGGCCAGGTCGGTCTCGAGCTTCTTGGCGCGGGCCTCCAGGTCGGAGTCGCGACGGTTCTCGATCTGCTGACGCTCTACGGAGACGTGCGCCTCCAGGGACGGCAGGTCGCGGGTACGACGCTCCTCGTCCACGAACGTGATCATGTACGCCGCGAAGTAGATGACCTTCTCGAGGTCCTTCGGGGCGAGGTCGAGGAGGTAACCCAGGCGCGACGGGACGCCCTTGAAGTACCAGATGTGCGTGACGGGCGCGGCCAGCTCAATGTGGCCCATCCGCTCACGGCGCACCTTGGCGCGCGTGACCTCTACGCCACAACGCTCACAGATGATGCCCTTGAAGCGGACACGCTTGTACTTACCGCAGTAGCACTCCCAGTCCCGGGTCGGGCCGAAGATCTTCTCGCAGAAGAGTCCGTCCTTCTCGGGCTTGAGCGTGCGGTAGTTGATGGTCTCCGGCTTCTTGACCTCGCCGTGGGACCACTGTCGGATGTCGTCCGCGGTGGCAAGGCCGATCCGCAGCTCGTCGAAGAAGTTGACGTCGAGCACTTTGTCGTCAATCCCTCTTTCGGGGTCGAGTCTCAATCATGGTCTGTACGGGTCCGGGGCAGGGCCGGGGCCTCACGAGGAGGCCCCGGCCAGACCCGTCAGACCTCTTCGACGCTGCTCGGCTCGCGCCGGGACAGGTCGATGCCGAGCTCCTCCGCCGCGCGGAAGACGTCCTCGTCGGTGTCGCGCATCTCGATGGACATGCCGTCCGAGGACAGCACCTCCACGTTGAGGCAGAGCGACTGCATTTCCTTGATGAGCACCTTGAAGGACTCGGGAATGCCGGGCTCGGGGATGTTCTCGCCCTTGACGATGGCCTCGTAGACCTTCACGCGGCCGGTCACGTCGTCGGACTTGATCGTCAGCAGCTCCTGGAGGGCGTACGCGGCGCCGTATGCCTCCAGCGCCCACACCTCCATCTCACCGAAGCGCTGGCCACCGAACTGAGCCTTACCACCCAGCGGCTGCTGGGTGATCATCGAGTACGGGCCGGTCGAACGCGCGTGGAGCTTGTCGTCGACCAGGTGGTGCAGCTTGAGGATGTACATGTACCCGACCGAGATCGGGTCCGGGAACGGCTCACCGGAGCGGCCGTCGAACAGCTGCGCCTTGCCGGACGGGAGCACCATGCGCTCGCCGTCGCGGTTCGGGATGGTGTGCTGCAGCAGACCGGCGAGCTCGTCCTCACGCGCACCGTCGAAGACGGGGGTGGCGACGTTGGTGCCGGGGTCGACCTGGTCGGCGCCGATGGCCTGGAGGCGCTGCGCCCACTCGTCCGCGAGGCCGGAGACGTCCCAGCCGCGGCTGGCGAGCCAGCCGAGGTGGATCTCCAGGACCTGTCCCGGGTTCATTCGGGACGGGACACCCAGCGGGTTGAGGATGATGTCGACGGGCGTGCCGTCCTCAAGGAAGGGCATGTCCTCGATCGGAAGGATCTTGGAGATGACGCCCTTGTTTCCGTGACGACCGGCCAGCTTGTCGCCGTCCGTGATCTTGCGCTTCTGCGCCACGTAGACACGAACCAGCTGGTTCACGCCCGGCGGCAGCTCGTCGCCCTCTTCACGGTCGAAGACGCGTACGCCGATGACCTTGCCGATCTCACCGTGCGGCACCTTCAGCGAGGTGTCGCGCACCTCGCGCGCCTTCTCACCGAAGATCGCGCGGAGCAGGCGCTCCTCCGGCGTCAGCTCGGTCTCACCCTTGGGCGTGACCTTGCCGACGAGGATGTCGCCGGCGACGACCTCGGCACCGATACGGATGATGCCGCGCTCGTCGAGGTCGGCGAGGACCTCTTCGGAGACGTTCGGGATGTCCCGGGTGATCTCCTCCGGGCCGAGCTTGGTGTCACGGGCGTCGACCTCGTGCTCCTCGATGTGGATCGAGGAGAGGACGTCGTCCTGCACGAGGCGCTGCGACAGGATGATCGCGTCCTCGTAGTTGTGACCCTCCCACGGCATGAACGCGACGAGCAGGTTCTTGCCGAGGGCCATCTCGCCCTCTTCGGTCGCGGGACCGTCGGCCAGGACCTGGCCCTCGATCACGCGGGCGCCCTCGTCGACGACAACCTTCTGGTTGACGGAGGTGCCCTGGTTCGACCGGGAGAACTTGGCGATGCGGTACGTGGTGTACGTGCCGTCGTCGTTGGTGACCGTGACGTAGTCCGCGGAGACTTCCTGGACCACACCGGCCTTCTCGGCCTTGATCACGTCACCGGCGTCGACCGCGCAGCGGTACTCCATGCCGGTGCCGACGAGGGGAGCCTCGGCGGTGATCAGCGGCACGGCCTGACGCATCATGTTCGCGCCCATGAGGGCACGGTTGGCGTCGTCGTGCTCCAGGAAGGGGATCATCGCGGTCGCGACGGACACCATCTGGCGCGGCGAGACGTCCATGTAGTCGACGTCCGTGCCGGGCACGTAGTCGATCTCTCCGCCACGGCGGCGGATCAGGACGCGGGCCTCGGCGAAGTGGAGGTCGTCCGTCAGCGGCGCGTTGGCCTGCGCGATGACGAAGCGGTCCTCCTCGTCGGCCGTCAGGTAGTCGACGTCGTCGGTGACCTGGCCCTCGACGACCTTGCGGTACGGCGTCTCGACGAAGCCGAACGCGTTGACGCGGCCGTACGAGGCGAGCGAACCGATCAGACCGATGTTCGGGCCTTCGGGCGTCTCAATGGGGCACATGCGGCCGTAGTGAGACGGGTGCACGTCACGGACCTCGAAGCCGGCCCGCTCACGGGAGAGACCACCCGGGCCAAGCGCCGACAGACGGCGCTTGTGGGTGAGACCCGACAGCGGGTTGTTCTGGTCCATGAACTGCGACAGCTGCGAGGTGCCGAAGAATTCCTTGATCGACGCCACGACCGGGCGGATGTTGATCAGGGTCTGCGGCGTGATCGCCTCGACGTCCTGGGTCGTCATGCGCTCGCGGACGACGCGCTCCATACGAGCCAGACCCGTGCGGACCTGGTTCTGGATGAGCTCGCCGACGTTGCGCAGACGACGGTTGCCGAAGTGGTCGATGTCGTCGGTCTCGACGACGATCGACGTGCCGCTGTCGCCAACGGTCTCGGTCTCACCGGCGTGCAGCTTCACCAGGTACTTGATCGAGGCGATGATGTCCTCGACCGTGAGGATGCCCGCGTCGAGCGGAGCGTCCGCACCCAGCTTCTTGTTGACCTTGTAGCGGCCGACCTTCGCGAGGTCGTAGCGCTTGGGGTTGAAGTAGAGGTTCTCAAGCAGGGTCTGAGCGGCCTCACGGGTCGGCGGCTCGCCCGGACGGAGCTTGCGGTAGATGTCGAGCAGCGCGTCGTCCTGGCCCTGGGTGTGGTCCTTCTCCAGGGTGGCGCGCATGGACTCGTACTCGCCGAACTCCTCGAGGATCTGCTCGGTCGTCCAACCGAGAGCCTTGAGCAGAACGGTGACCGACTGCTTGCGCTTGCGGTCGATGCGCACACCGACCATGTCGCGCTTGTCGATCTCCATCTCCAGCCAGGCACCCCGGGACGGGATGATCTTGGCGGAGAAGATGTCCTTGTCGGACGTCTTGTCGATCGAGGAATCGAAGTAGACACCCGGCGAGCGGACCAGCTGCGACACGACGACACGCTCGGTGCCGTTGATGACGAAGGTGCCCTTGTTGGTCATGAGCGGGAAGTCGCCCATGAAGACCGTCTGGGACTTGATCTCGCCGGTCTCGTTGTTGGTGAACTCGGCGGTGACGAAGAGCGGGGCGGCGAACGTGAAGTCGCGCTCCTTGCACTCGTCGATCGAGTTCTTGGAGGGCTCGAAGCGGTGGTCGCGGAACGTCAGGGACATCGACCCGGAGAAGTCCTCGATCGGGGAGATCTCCTCGAAGATCTCCTCCAGACCGGACTTGGTGGGGACGTCCTGTCCGCTTTCAAGAGCCGCCTCGACACGAGCCTTCCACGCGTCGTTGCCGAGCAGCCAGTCAAAGCTCTCGGTCTGCAGCGCAAGAAGGTTCGGAACCTCGAGGGGCTCCTTGATCTTTGCAAAGGAAATGCGCAGCGGGGCGGTGCTGGCGCCGTTGTTCGTATTCGCGGTCGAGGCAGTGCGCGAGGCGGCCAAGAGGGGGTCCTTCCGAGGGCTCGGACTCACTACGCGCGTACCGGTCCCAGGCTGGACACAGAGACAGACCTTCCTGATCTGGCTGTTTGGCCAGGTCAGGGAAGTTTCAGTCCACGGTGCTCAAGCATGGGCATGCCCCTGGTGACGGGCAGGAGGCAGCTAACAGGCAGCGCAAAGGGTCAGTGTAGCCAGTTGGCCCACTGATGTCCAGTGCGGGTTCTGGGAGACCCTCGTTGTTCTCAACCCCTGCTGCAAGCCACGCCCTCGATGCACATCGATACTGCCCTCTTCGCCGCCGATCCATGCCTCGGATCCGGATCGTTGTGACGACGCGTCCTGAGAATTGCGCGCTGCGTGCGGTTCGTCAAGGCCCCCCAGCCCAGACGTAGCCCTGAGACACTCACCGTCACGGGCTGTCCCGAGGCACAACGAAGATCACCATACTCGCCGGGACCGACATCGCAAGGCGCCCTCACACGCGTGCCCGGGAACGCCGAAAGGCGACCACCCACTTGGGTGATCGCCTTAGGCGTCCCGCGCGTTACAGCGTTTGTGCCGTACGTGCGGTGAAGAGAGTCAGACGACTCGTGAGGTCACTTGACCTCGACGGAGGCGCCGGCGCCCTTGAGGGCCTCAGCGGCCTTCTCAGCGGCGTCCTTGGCGACCTTCTCGAGGACCGGCTTCGGGGTGCCGTCGACGAGGTCCTTGGCCTCCTTGAGACCCAGCGAGGTCAGCTCACGCACGACCTTGATGACCTGGATCTTCTTCTCGCCGGCGCCGGTGAGGATGACGTCGAACTCGTCCTGCTCGGCCTCGGCCTCGGCGGCCGGGGCACCCGGGCCCGCGGCGACGACGGCGGCCGGAGCGGCGGCGGTGACGTCGAACTTCTCCTCGAAGGCCTTCACGAACTCGGAGAGCTCGATGAGGGACATCTCTTCGAACTGCGCGAGCAGGTCGTCCTGGGACAGCTTCGCCATGATGGCGTCCTTCCACTAATTCGGCTGGTGCCGTGTGTACATGGAGGCGGGCGTACGTTGGGCCCGCTGTGACCGTCGCCTCAGGCGGCGGTCAATGTGCGAGCCGAATTACTCGGCACCGCCCTGCTCGGCCTTCTTGGCACGAAGCGCCTCCGCGGTGCGGACGAACTTCGAGGGAAGCGCCTGGAAGAGCGCGGCAGCCTGCGACTGCTTGCCCTTCATGGCGCCCGCCAGCTTGGCGAGCAGAACCTCGCGGGACTCGAGGTCCGCGAGCTTCTTGAACTCATCGGCGGACAGCGCCTTGCCATCAAGGACACCGCCCTTGATGACGAGGTTCGGGTTGTCCTTGGCGAAGTCACGAAGACCCTTCGCCGACTCCACCGGGTCACCGGTGACGAAGGCAACCGCCGTCGGACCCGTGAACAGGTCGTCGAGCGTGTTGATCCCGGCCTCGTTGGCCGCGATCTTGGTCAGCGTGTTCTTCACCACGGCGTACTCGGAGTTTTCACCGAGAGAACGGCGCAGCTGCTTGAGCTGGGCCACGGTGAGACCCCGGTACTCGGTCAGCACGGCGGCGTTCGAGCTGCGGAACTTGTCCGTGAGCTCGGCTACCGCGGCAGCCTTGTCGGGCGTCGGCATAGAGCGTCGGCCTCCTTCCGGGTGATGAGGACCGCTCAGAAGGGGCCGACAAAACGAAACGCCCCGGCGCAGGCGCACGGGGCGTGAGCTCGACCGAATCGCATGCGATTCAGGAGCACATCCACAGTCACCTGCGCGGGTCGTCCGCCGTCTCAGCGGATCCTTCGGCCGCCGCACCCTCTTACGAGGACACGGCAACGACCAGCGGTCTTTGGCTTCTCCGGAAGAGTACGCGAACGGGTCCGCGTCAGGCAAATCCGTCGCTATCCGTCAGTCCTGGAGGCCCTTCATCTCCTTGGAGAGGTCCATGACCTGCGACTTCGGCGGGGCCTCGACGTTCACCGGCTTGTTGTAGTCGAGGAAGGTGATGGTCATGTCGAGGCGGCCCTTGTCGCCCTTGCCGCGGGCGCGGAACTGCTTGGTGTGGTCCTCGCCGTCGACCCACAGGTCCATCTCGAGCTTGTCGACGCCCATGTCCTCGTACTGCTTGATGCTCTTCTCGCGGCGCTTCTTGGTGGCCGCGTCCTCGTCCTCGACGAGCTTGCGCATCTGGTCCAGCGTGACCGTGCCCGCGTAGTGGGTGGTCTCGACGCCGCCGACGGACTCGCTGCCGACCTTCTTCAGGTCCTTTGAGCCGGTCAGGAGCGTGGACTGGTCGGCCGGGTTGTTTTCGGCCTGCGAGGAGGCCGAGGTGGCGGCGGACTTGCCGCCCGCCTTCTCCATGGCCTTGGCGTCGAACTTGATCCAGCTCTTGCCGTCCATCTCCTTGGCGGCTTCCTTGCCGCCGCCGAGGTAGATCCCGCCGTCGACGTAGCGCAGTTCCATCTTCTCCGGGCCCTGGTCGGGCGCGGACATCTTCATCTGCATGGCGAGCGGCTCGGTGCTCATCGACGCGTCGGCCTGGACCCGCCCGTCCCCCGGGACGGTGCCCTTCATCCGGAACGTGAACGAGGTGAGGTCCTCGGTCTTGTCCGCGGCCTTCTTCACGGCGGCCGCGGGCGACATGTCCTGACCCGCCTTGTCGGCCTTGTCGCCCTTCTCCGACCCGCAGCCGGCCGCGCCGCCGGCCAGCAGCACGGCTGCCAGCGCGGCGCCCACGGCTCTCTTGCGTCCCGTACGTACGGAAATACTCATGACCCCACCCCTAGGAACATTTGATCCACTTATTGCGGTGGAGTGAGATTACCCGAAGGTAAGCCGTGCTCTACTCCGGTTTTCCGGGGTGGGATCGGTCGGCCGCCGCGGCCTACACCGCGGGCTGCTGCTTGTTCAGCAGGTCCTTGAAGCTCATCGTGTCGGAGGCCGGGGGCTTCTCCACGGAGAGCGGCGTGCCGTAGTCGCTGTAGTAGGCCGTCTGCGAGAACGGGCCGTTCTTCGTGTCGGCCTTCTCGATCTTCTTGACCAGCAGATCGTTGTCGTCGACCCAGATGTCGATGGTCTCGGTGCTGATGCCGGCCTGATCGAACTGCTTCTTCAGCTCGGACATCTGGTCCTCGTCCAGGTCCGCGCTCCTGGCGGTGAAGTCGGCGATGTCGACCTTGCCCGAGTAGTGGGTCGCCTGCGTCCCGCGGACCTTCTCCTCGCCGACGCGCTTCACGTCACCGGAGGCCAGCAGCATCTTCACCGACTGGTTCGGCGTGGTGTTCTGCATCTGGTCCTGGAAGGCCTCGCCCGCGGCGCCGCTCATCTCGGCGAGCGTGTCGTAGTCGTACTCGAGCCAGTGCTTGCCCCCGCCCGCCTGGGCCGCGAACTTGTCGCCCATGTTCGCGTAGAAGCCGTTCTTCAGGTAGCGGTAGTCGAGCTTCGTCTGGCCCAGCTGCCGCATCTGCTGGGCCTGCGAACCGCCGGTGAAGGTCACCGTCACGTTGCCCGTGATCCCGTCGGACCAGCCCATGACGCCCTTCATGTCCATGGCCGTGAGCGAGCCCATGGTGGTCGAACCGTCGACCCGCGCCGTGTCCGCCTTGTCGGTCGACTTCTCGACCGTGCGCAGGGCGGCTATCGGGCTGAGCTTGATGCCGCCCTTGCCCTTGTCGCCGTCGGCCTTGTCCGAGGAATCGCCCGAGCCGCAGGCCGTGAGGCCCGTCAGCGCGGCGACCACCGCGATCGAAAGACCGGTCCGGCGCATGATCGTGCTGTTCATGTAGTCCCACCCCTTGGCGTTCATGGTGTCTGCACGCTAACGCAGGCCTCTGACAGACGTATCCGAAAGGGCCGTACACAAACAGGACGGGCCCCGCACCTCGAAAGGTTGCGGGGCCCGTCCACAGAACGCGTACGCGACGCGGCTGCCGTCAGTTTCAGACGGCGGCCGGGTCCTCCTCGACGAGGAGGTTGCGGGTGCGGTTCGAGTCCAGCGGAATGCCGGGGCCCATCGTGGTGGTGATGGCGGCCTTCCTGATGTAGCGACCCTTGGCGGCCGACGGCTTCAGACGGAGGATCTCCTCCAGGGCCGCGGCGTAGTTCTCCACCAGCTTGGTGTCGTCGAAGGACGCCTTGCCGATGATGAAGTGCAGGTTCGAGTGCTTGTCGACGCGGAACTCGATCTTGCCGCCCTTGATGTCGTTGACAGCCTTCACGACGTCGGGGGTCACGGTGCCGGTCTTCGGGTTCGGCATCAGACCACGCGGACCGAGCACGCGGCCGAGGCGGCCGACCTTGCCCATGAGGTCCGGGGTGGCGACGACGGCGTCGAAGTCCAGGCGGCCCTTCGCGACCTCGTCGATGAGCTCGTCGGCGCCGACGATGTCGGCCCCAGCGGCTTCCGCGGCCGCAGCACGGTCACCGGTCGCGAAGACCAGGACCCGGGCGGTCTTGCCGGTGCCGTGCGGGAGGTTCACGGTGCCGCGGACCATCTGGTCGGCCTTGCGCGGGTCGACACCCAGACGCATGGCGACCTCGACGGTGCCGTCGAACTTGGTCGAGGAGGTCTCCTTGGCGAGACGGACGGCCTCGAGCGGGGCGTACAGCTTCTCCCGGTCGATCTTGGCGTCCGCAGCGCGGAGATTCTTGCTGCGCTTCACTTCTGCTCCTGGTGTGTTCAGGTATGGAGTCGTGGTGCGGGCCAGCGCTTGGCCCTACCACTGGAGAAAGGTCAGACGGGGGGAGAGTCTCAGCCCTCGACCGTGATGCCCATGGAACGGGCGGTGCCGGCGATGATCTTCGACGCGGCGTCCAGGTCGTTGGCGTTGAGGTCTTCCATCTTGGTCTGCGCGATCTCGCGGATCTGCGCCTCGGTGACCTTGGCGACCTTGGTCTTGTGGGGCTCGCCGGAGCCCTTCTCGACACCAGCGGCCTTCAGGATCATCTTGGCGGCCGGCGGCGTCTTGGTGATGAAGGTGAAGGAACGGTCTTCGTAGACCGTGATCTCCACCGGGATCACCCAGCCACGCTGCGACTCGGTCGCGGCGTTGTAGGCCTTGCAGAACTCCATGATGTTGACGCCGTGCTGGCCCAGCGCGGGACCGACCGGCGGGGCCGGGTTGGCTGCGCCGGCCTGGATCTGGAGCTTGATAAGCCCCGTGACCTTCTTCTTCTTGGGAGGCATTGCTCTCTCCGGGTCCTAGTGAGAGTTTCCAGCCACCATCCAGTCATCCGGATGGAGGCATACCGCACCACGATAACGGGTATAGTCGCGCGGCCAAAAACCGAGCAGGTCAGACAGGCTTTGAGAGCCCGTCTGACCTGGTCGGAGGTGTGTGTTCCAGAGAGCGTCAGTTCTTCTGGATCTGGTCGAAGCTGAGCTCGACCGGGGTCTCGCGGCCGAAGATCTCGACGAGGCCCTTGACCTTCTTCGAGTCGGCGTTGATCTCGTTGATCGTCGCCTGCAGCGTCGCGAACGGGCCGTCGGTGACGGTGACCGAGTCGCCCACCTCGAAGTCCAGGACCTGGACCTCGACCTTGCGGGCGGGAGCCGGCTTGCCCTCGGCCTCGGCGGCCTCGCGGGCGGCCTTCTCCTCGGCCTCCGGGGCGAGCATCTTGACGATCTCGTCCAGGGTCAGCGGGTACGGGTCGTAGGCGTTGCCCACGAAGCCGGTGACGCCGGGGGTGTTGCGGACGACGCCCCAGGACTCGTTCGTCAGGTCCATGCGCACCAGCACGTAGCCGGGGAGCTTGTTCTGGCGGATGGTCTTGCGCTCGCCGTTCTTGATCTGCGCGACCTCTTCCTGCGGCACCTCGGCCTGGAAGATGAAGTCCTCGACGTTCAGCGAGACGGCGCGCTGCTCGAGGTTGGTCTTCACGCGGTTCTCGTAACCGGCGTAGGTGTGGATGACGTACCACTCGCCGGGGAGGGTGCGGAGCTCCTCGCGGAGGGCGGCGATCGGGTCGACCGGCTCGGCCTCCTCCTCGGGCGCCTCGTCCGCGGCGGCCTCGGCGGGCTCCTCGTCGGCGACCTCGGCGGCGGCGGCCTCGTCCTCGTCGGACTCGGCTACGGCCTCGGCGTCACCCTCGAGGTGCATGGCGGCCTCTTCGGCGGGCTCGCCCGCGGCGGCGTCGGCAGCGTCGGCCTGGTCCGGGTCCTCGGCGTCCGCCGCCTCGACGATGTCGAGCTGGTCCTCCACGGACTCCGCGTCCTCTCCGCGAGGCTCAACGGCGTCGTTCAGGTTCGGGTCAGACACGGTGGCTGCTTCTTCCTGGATACAGAGGGGTGGAACGCGCGAAATGGGCGCCACGAACGGCGCCCTTCGCTCTCGGCTCAGCCGAAGATGTACTTGACAGCGTGGCTGAAGCCATAGTCAATCACGGTCACGAGGCCGATCATGATGACGACGAAGACGATCACGACTGTCGTGTAGGTCGTGAGCTGACTGCGAGTCGGCCAGACGACCTTGCGGAGCTCCGCGATGATCTGGCGGTAGAAGAGCGCGAGACGGCCGAAGGGGCCCTTCTTGCCGCGCTTGCCGCCCTTGCGGCCCTTCTTGGACTCCGGCGCCTCGTCCTGGGCATCAGGCATGTCGATGGAGCCCACGGCGTCCGTCACTCGTCCTCACCTGATTCCGGGTCGTGGCCGTGCCGCGCCCGGTTGAGCCGCACGGCGGTGCAATGCAGTACGTACATGCGCACACATCCTGGCGAAGGAGTGTGTAGCAGGGCCGGAGGGACTTGAACCCCCAACCGCTGGTTTTGGAGACCAGTGCTCTACCAATTGAGCTACGACCCTTTGATTTCCCCCAACGTACCGCATCCACCCACGTGCACGGAGTGCGTCGAGAGGCAGCGGCCGGTGAGGGCCAACGAGCAGTGAGTGTACGTGCTCTGCGGCGCCCCGTCGAACAGAATGGGTTCCGATGCTCTTGGAAACCCGCGCGCCGGGCCCGTCCGGGGTCTGGAACGATGGGGTGATGAGCGCTGCAACTTCTCCGACCGAGCGCCGGGTTTCCGCGCGCATCGGCGCGATCTCCGAGTCCGCGACCCTCGCCGTCGACGCCAAGGCCAAGGCCCTCAAGGCCGCGGGCCGTCCGGTGATCGGCTTCGGTGCGGGCGAGCCCGACTTCCCGACGCCGGACTACATCGTCGAAGCGGCCGTCGAGGCCTGCAAGAACCCGAAGTTCCACCGCTACACGCCGGCCGGGGGCCTCCCCGAGCTCAAGGCCGCGATCGCCGCGAAGACCCTGCGCGACTCCGGATACGAGGTCGACGCGTCCCAGGTCCTGGTGACCAACGGCGGCAAGCAGGCCATCTACGAAGCGTTCGCCGCGATCCTCGACCCGGGCGACGAGGTCATCGTCCCCGCGCCCTACTGGACGACGTACCCGGAGTCGATCCGTCTCGCCGGCGGTGTCCCGGTCCCGGTCGTCGCCGACGAGACCACTGGCTACCTCGTCTCCGTGGAGCAGCTGGAGGCCGCGCGCACGGAGCGCACGAAGGTCGTCCTCTTCGTGTCGCCGTCGAACCCCACGGGTGCCGTCTACAGCGAGGCCGACGCCGAGGCGATCGGGCGCTGGGCCGTCGAGCACGGCCTGTGGGTCATGACCGACGAGATCTACGAACACCTTGTCTACGGAGACGCGAAGTTCACCTCGCTCCCCGCGATCCTGCCCGAGCTGCGCGACAAGTGCATCGTGGTCAACGGCGTCGCCAAGACGTACGCGATGACCGGCTGGCGGGTGGGCTGGATCATCGGTCCGAAGGACGTCGTGAAGGCGGCGACGAACCTGCAGTCGCACGCCACGTCCAACGTCTCGAACGTCGCGCAGGCCGCCGCGCTCGCGGCCGTCTCCGGTGACCTGGTCGCCGTCGAGAAGATGCGCGAGGCCTTCGACCGGCGCCGCAAGACCATCGTGCGGATGCTCAACGACATCCAGGGCGTGGTCTGCCCCGAGCCCGAGGGTGCCTTCTACGCCTACCCCTCGGTGAAGGGCCTCCTCGGCAAGGAGATCCGCGGCAAGCGTCCGCAGGACTCCGTGGAGCTGGCCGCGCTCATCCTGGAGGAGGCCGAGGTCGCGGTCGTTCCTGGCGAGGCCTTCGGTACGCCGGGTTACCTGCGTCTTTCGTACGCGCTCGGGGACGAGGACCTCGTCGAGGGCGTCTCGCGGGTCCAGAAGCTGCTCGCCGAGGCCCGCGACTGAGTCGGGCTCCACGCGTGCGTGCGGGCCGTCTCTCCTCCGGAGAGACGGCCCGTTTCTTCGTTCGGGAGTACCACAAAGGTGGAAGCCGCTACCGGGACGCCAGGCGAGTACGGCAAGATCTCCCAATGGAGCGTGTAAGAGACGTAAGAGAGCTGCCGAAGGCCCACCTGCACCTGCACTTCACCGGGTCGATGCGGCCCACCACCCTGCTGGAGCTCGCCGACAAGTACGGGGTGCGGCTCCCGGAGGCGCTGACCGGCGCCGAGCCTCCGAAGCTGCGCGCGACGGACGAGCGCGGATGGTTCCGCTTCCAGCGGCTCTACGACGCCGCGCGTTCCTGTCTGCGTGAGCCTGAGGACATCCAGCGCCTGGTGCGCGAGGCCGCGGAGGAGGATCTGCGGGACGGGTCGGGGTGGCTGGAGATCCAGGTCGACCCGACCTCGTACGCGCCGCGGCTCGGTGGTCTGATCCCGGCCCTGGAGGTCATCCTGGACGCCGTCGAGAGCGCCTCGCGGGAGACCGGCCTCGGAATGCGCGTCCTCGTCGCCGCGAACCGCATGAAGCACCCTCTGGACGCCCGCACGCTGGCGCGGCTCGCCGTGCGGTACGCGGACCGGGGCATCGTCGGCTTCGGGCTCTCCAACGACGAGCGGCGCGGCATGGCGCGGGACTTCGACCGGGCCTTCGCCATCGCGCGCGACGGCGGTCTGCTGGCGGCGCCGCACGGCGGGGAGCTGACGGGGCCGGCGTCGGTGCGGGACTGCCTGGACGACCTGGACGCGGCGCGCATCGGGCACGGGGTGCGGGCCGCCGAGGATCCGCGGCTCCTGAAGCGGCTCGCGGACCGGGGGGTGACGTGCGAGGTGTGCCCGGCGTCCAACGTGGCACTCGGGGTCTACGAGAAGCCGGAGGACGTACCTCTGCGGACGCTGTTCGAGGCGGGGGTGTCGATAGCGCTCGGCGCCGACGACCCGCTGCTCTTCGGGTCGCGGCTGGCCGCCCAGTACGAGATCGCGCGGCGCCACCACGGCTTCACGGACGCCGAACTGGCCGAGCTGGCACGGCAGTCGGTGCGGGGCTCGGCCGCGCCTGCCGACGTGCGGGACAAGCTGCTGGCCGGGGTCGACGACTGGCTGACCGCTCCTACAGGCTGACGCCCACCGTCACCGGCTCGTTGACCAGCGTGACGCCGAAGGCGTCCCGCACTCCGGCGACGACCTCGCGGGCCAGGGCGAGCAGGTCCTCGGTGGTCGCGCCGCCGCGGTTGGTGAGCGCGAGCGTGTGCTTGGTGGAGATGCGGGCCCTGCCCTCTCCGTAGCCCTTGGTGAAGCCGGCCTTGTCGATGAGCCAGGCGGCGGAGGTCTTCACGCGGCCGTCGCCCGTCGGGAAGGCGGGCGGGGTGACGTCGGGGCCGAGGCGGTCCGCCACGCGCGCGTGGAAGGCGGCGGACTCCTCCTCGGTGAGGATCGGGTTGGTGAAGAAGGACCCGGCGGACCAGCTGTCGTGGTCCTCGGGGTCGAGCACCATGCCCTTGCCCGCGCGGAGCTTCAGGACGGTCTCCCTGGCCACGGCGGCCGGAACCCGGTCGCCTGCCTCGACACCGAGCGTGCGCGCCGTCTCCGGGTACTTGATAGGGGCGCTCATCCCCTGTGCGTCCTCGAGCTCGAAGCGCACCCGGAGCACCACGAAGCGGTCGGGGTCGGCCTTGAAACGACTGTGGCGGTACGAGAAGTCGCACTCGGCGTTCGCCATCACGACTGTTTCGTGCGTCTTCCGGTCGTACGCGATCACCTCGGTGATCGTCGACGAGACCTCCTGGCCGTACGCCCCCACGTTCTGGATCGGCGTCGCACCTGCGGAGCCGGGGATTCCGGCGAGGCACTCGATGCCCGCGAGGCCGGCCTCGACGGTCCGCGCGACCGCGTCGGTCCAGACCTCGCCGGCTGCCAGCTCCAGCTTCGTGCCGTCGAGTTCGAAGCCCTGGGTGGCGATGCGCAGGGCCGTGCCGTCGAAGCCCTTGTCGCCGATGACCAGGTTCGAGCCGCCGCCGATGAGCAGCAGCGGGGTTCCCGAGTCGTCGGCCTCACGGACGGCGGCGATCACCTCGGCGTCGGTCGTCGCGGTGATCAGACGGGTCGCGGGGCCACCGAGCCGGAAGGTGGTCAGCGGGGCGAGGGGGGCATCGTGGAGTTCCTGCACGTGCTCAAGAGTACGAGAACGGCCCCGCCGGTCAGGGCGGGGCCGTTCGCACGAGCCGTGGGGACGCACGTCAGGCGGCGACGAGGTCACCCTCCGGCTCCTTCGACGTCCCCGGGGCGGGCGCGTCGGTGCTGCCGCGCGAGGGGATGAACAGCGCCGCGACGCCCGCGAGGGCCACCACGGCGGCGCCCACCCACAGCGCGGGCTGGAGGCCGTCCACGAAGGCCTGTCCGGTGTCGTAGCCGCCCTGCGCCGAGAAGATCGAGGACATCACGGCGATGCCGAGGGCGCCGCCGACCTCGCGCAGCGCGTTGTTGGCGCCGGACGCGATGCCCTGCTCCTGCGGGCGGACGCTGGACATGACCAGGTTGGAGGCGGGGGCGAAGTACAGGGACATGCCGATGCCGCTGATGATCAGTGCCGGGAGCTGGGCGCCGTATGTGGCGTCGGTCGCGACCACGACGGCGTACCAGGCCAGCCCCACGGCCTGGAGGAAGAGCCCGGCGGCCACGACCGGACGGCCGCCGATCCGGTCGGAGAGGTAGCCGGCGATCGGCGAGACGAGCATCGGCATGCCGGTCCAGGGCAGCATCCGCAGCCCGGCCTCCGTCGGCGAGTAGCCGAGGACGTTCTGCATGTACTGGCTGAGCAGGAAGATCGAGCCGAACATGCCGAGGAACATCAGCAGGCTCGCCGCGTTGATTCCGGAGAAAGCGCGACTACGGAAGAGGCGCATCGGCAGCATGGGCGCCTTGGCGCGGATTCCGTGGTGGATGAAGCCGCCGAGCAGCGCGAGGCCCGCGCCGAGGCTGACGAGGACGGTGGCGCTGGACCAGCCGTCGATGGGGCCGCGCACCAGGGCGTACACGATTCCGAAGAGCCCACCGCTGGCGAGCAGGGTGCCGGCGATGTCGAGACGCGCGCCGGGGGCGTGCGACTCGGCGAGGCGGAGGCGGGCGAGGGGCAGCAGGGCCAGGCCCAGCGGAACGTTCAGCCAGAAGATCCACTGCCAGGAGACGTGCTCGGTGAGGCTGCCGCCGATCAGCGGTCCGCTGGCGACCGCGAGGCCGTTGACGGCGCCCCATATGCCGTACGCCATGCCGCGCTTGGCCGGCGGTACCGCCGCCGTCAGCAGGGTCAGGGTGAGCGGCATCATGATCGCGGCGCCGACGCCCTGCACGGCGCGGGCGGCGATCAGGGTGTCGAGGCCCGGCGCGAGGGCCGCGGCGGCGGAGGCGCCGGTGAAGATCGAGAGGCCGACGATGAAGAGCCGTCGGCGGCCGAACCGGTCGCCGAGGGCCGCTCCGAACATCAGCAGCACGGCGAAGGTGAGGGTGTAGGCGCTCACCGTCCATTCGAGGTCGTGCAGAGCGCCTCCGAGGTCCTCGCGGATGGAGGGCAGGGCGGTGGTGACGACGAGATTGTCGAGCGCCGCCATGAACCCGGCGACGCTGGTGATGACGAGGGCCCAGACCGCTCCCCCGCGCTGTGCTGTCTGCTGTGACATTGCTTTCCCCCTGAGGTTAGTTATTGATGACTAACTTTCCTGGCCATGGAAAAACGCATCCCTTTGACCCGCACGACTCACGTCTTGGGCTGCGCCGAATCGTAGAAGCCGGCCCACACCCGGTGATCGGGCTTGAACCCCATCGACACCAGGACGTTGATCAGCATCCCGTACGCCAGGAACTGCGTCGCTTCGTCGACGTCCGCGCCCAACGCGAGGCGGACCGTGTCATACATCTCCATCCAGGCGGCCCGCAGCGCGTCGCCGAACTCCCGGTCGCCCGACGCCTCCGCGGAGGCCACGGCGACGTACATCTGCATCTGCATGAGGAGCTTGTCCGGGTCGTCGGCGATGAGCGCCTGATAGGCCTCACCCATGGCGTGCAGCGCCTCCTCCCTCTCAAGCCCCTCGGACGCCTTGCGGAAGACCTCGGTGACCTCCTGGCAGCAGCGCCCGGACGCGGCGAGGAAGATGGCCTGCTTCCCAGGAAAGAGCCGGAAGAGGTACGGCTGCGACACACCCACACGCTTGGCGATCACCTCGGTGGACGTGCCGTTGTAGCCCCCGCGGGCGAACTCGACCATCGCCGCGCGGACGACGCTTTCACGCCGCTCTTCTGCGCTCATCCTGACCATGCGGATAAGTTAGTGGCCAATCACTAAGCGGTCAAGTGCGCCACCGATGCCTCTGCGGGCATACGTAAGGAGCACCCCCCATTGCGGGGCGCCCCTTACCTGCGTCTACGTAGACCCTCAACAGCCGTGTAGACCCCCAACAGCCGTCAGGCCAGCTGCACGACCGCTCGCGACATGCCGAGGACCTTCTGGCCCGCGCTCTTCGCGAGAAGGTCGACCCGCACGCGGTTGTCGTCCAGCTTGACGGCGACCTTGGCGCTGACCTCGATGGTGGCACCCGTGTCGTCGTTCGGGACGATGACGGGCTTGGTGAAGCGCACGCCGTACTCGACGATCGCCCCGGGGTCGCCCAGCCAGTCGGTCACGACGCGGATCGCCTCGGCCATGGTGAACATGCCGTGCGCGATGACGTCGGGAAGGCCGACCTCGACCGCGAACTTCTCGTTCCAGTGGATCGGGTTGAAGTCCCCGGATGCACCCGCGTACCGCACGAGTGTGGCGCGCGTCACCGGGAAGGACTGCGCCGGCAGTTCGGTGCCGACCTCGACGTCGTCGTAGGAAATCTTCGCCGTCATCGCCTTCACGCTTCCTCTGCCGCGGACTCCGCCGCACGCGCGACGAGCTTGATCCAGGTGGTCACGACATGCTCACCGGCCTCGTCGTGGACCTCGCCGCGGATGTCCAGGATGTCGTTGCCCGCGAGCGACTTGATCGCCTCGATCGTCGAGCTGACCGTGAGCCGGTCACCCGCGCGCACCGGCCGGGTGTACGCGAACTTCTGGTCGCCGTGCACCACGCGGCTGTAGTCGAGTCCCAGCTGCGGGTCCTCGATGACCAGACCCGCCGCCTTGAACGTGATCGCAAACACAAAAGTCGGCGGAGCGATCACATCGGGATGACCGAGCTGCTTGGCGGCCTCCGTGTCCGTATAGGCGGGATTGGCGTCTCCCACCGCCTCGGCGAACTCGCGGATCTTCTCCCGGCCGACCTCATAAGGATCAGTGGGGGGATAGGACCGCCCCACGAAGGACTGGTCGAGCGCCATGGGCCCGGCACCTCCTGCGGTTGGTTTCGAAAACGCCCCGAGGCCGCCCCCAGACAACGGGGACGGCCTCGGGTACGAGCCTGTGTTTAGCGCGTTTCGCGGTGCGCAGTGTGCGCGTTGCAACGCGGGCAGTGCTTCTTCATCTCAAGACGGTCCGGGTCATTACGCCGGTTCTTCTTGGTGATGTAGTTCCGCTCCTTGCACTCCACGCAGGCCAGCGTGATCTTCGGGCGGACGTCGGTGGCAGCCACGTGAGTGCTCCTTGACGGACGGATGGACGGATGAACGCATAAAAAGAGTAGCCGATCGAAGGACCGACCCCACAATCGGCTACCAGGAGTAGCGGTGACCGGACTTGAACCGGTGACACAGCGATTATGAGCCGCTTGCTCTACCGACTGAGCTACACCGCTGCGATGCCGGATCTCCCCGCCCGAAGGCGAGGATCACTCGACATCAGAGCCCCAATGCGGAATCGAACCGCAGACCTTCTCCTTACCATGGAGACGCTCTACCGACTGAGCTATTGGGGCGAGCGATGAAGACATTACACGGTTGGTCGCCGATCGCCCAAATCCGTTTCGCCGGGGCTGCCCGAGGGCATCGAGAAGCCCGCCTCAGGCGTCTGTGAACGCCTCATACGTGTGCTCGAACCACACCGGTACGACTATTCCGCTCCTCCTCGAAGCAGGCCTTTCGCCGTCCTAGGCTCGGCACACGCTGCGTGATCTTGACCCCCGAAAACGACTGCAGCCGCCCCCCGAGCCCCAGGAGTGCGATGCCCGACAGCCAGCCGCAGCAGCCCCACTCCTCCGGCACCCCGGGACCGTCCGGTTCCGGCCCCGCCGACGACCCCGGGGCCCTCCTGCTCTGCGGTGCCCGGCTCACCGACGGCCGGACCGTGGACGTCCGGCTCGGCGGCGGGCGCATCGAGGCGGTGGGCACGGCAGGCAGCCTGACCACGCACGCCGCACGCGTGGACCTGGAGGGCTACCTCTTGCTGCCGGCGCCCGCGGAGCCGCACGCACACGGCGACACGGCGCTGTCGGCGGACACGGTCGGCCCGGTCTCGTACGACGTCCCGGACGTGCAGCGCAGGGCCACGGAGGCGGCCCTGCTGCAACTCGGGCACGGCGCCACGGCGCTGCGGTCGCACGTGCGGATCGGTGACGTGCAGGGGCTCGGCCCGATGGAGGCGGTGCTGCAGGCGCGGCGCTCGCTGCGTGGGCTGGTCGATCTGACGGCCGTCGCGGTGCCGCGGGTGCTGACCGGCGTCGCGGGCGCCGACGGGCTCGCGATGCTGCGGGACGCGGTGAAAATGGGCGCCTCCGTAGTGGGCGGTTGTCCGGATCTCGACCCCGATCCGACGGGGTACGCCGAGGCTGTTCTGGAGATCGCCGCGGAGCACGGGTGCCCCGTCGACCTGCATACGGACGGTGACGACCCGGCGCGGCTCGGGCGGCTCGCGGCGATGGCCGGCGGGCTGCGGGCCGGGGTGACGATCGGGCCGTGCGGCGGCCTCGGGCGACTGCCCACCGACGTGGCCCTGCGCACCGCCGAGCAGCTCGCGGCGGCCGAGGTGACGGTGGTCTGCCTGCCGCAGGGCGGGTGCGGGAGCGCGGAGCGGCGCAGGACGGCTCCTGTACGGCTGTTGCGGACGGCGGGGGTGCGGGTCGCCGCGGGCAGTGGCGCGCTGCGGGACGTGTCGAATCCGGTGGGGCGCGGGGACCCGCTGGAGGCCGCGTACCTGCTGGCCACGGGGTTCAGGCTGCGGCCCGAGGATGCCTACGGAGCGGTGAGCGGGGCGGCGCGGGCCGCCATGCAGCTGCCGGAGGTGCGGGTGGAGGCGGGCTTCCCCGCCGAACTGCTCGCCGTACGGGGCGATCGGCTCGCGGGGGCGCTGTCGCTCGCGTACAGCCGGATCGTGGTGCACCGGGGGCGTGTGGTGGCGCGGACCAGTGCGGTGCGCGAGTACTGCGACTCCGCCGTGGCGGTGGCGCTGGACCTGCCGCGGCAGGGGCGGTCCACGGGAGCGGCGCCCGGCCACCCCAAGGGCGACGAATCGTCCACCTGAGGCAGTACGCGCCACGGCGAGGGCTGCGCGGGTGAGCTGTGGGGCTGGGTGGGCCCCACGCGCGCGCGGTGAGCGTGCCGCCGAGCGCGAGCCCGCCGACCGTGCCGAAGTGGCCCCCACGCGCGCGGTGAGCGTTTGCGGCCCACGTGCGTGTGTCGCCGTTCGCATCCCACGTGCGTGTGTCGCCGTTTGCGTCCCCACGCGCGCGTGTTGAGCGCTTGCGTCCGCCCTGCCGTACGGTCGGGAGTATGCGCATTGTCATCGCTGGAGGTCATGGTCAGATCGCGCTGCGGCTGGAGCGTCTGCTCGCCGCGCGTGGTGACGAAGTCGCCGGGTTGATCCGCAACGTCGAGCAGGAGGCCGACCTGCGCGCAGCGGGGGCCGAACCGGTGTTGTGCGACCTGGAGTCGGCGTCGGTCGACGAGGTCGCCGACCGTCTGCGCGGCGCCGACGCGGCGGTCTTCGCGGCGGGTGCGGGGCCGGGCAGCGGCGCCGAACGCAAGAACACCGTGGACCGCGGCGCGGCCGTGCTCTTCGCCGACGCGGCGGAACGGGCCGGCGTGCGGCGCTACATCGTCGTGTCGTCGATGGGCGCCGATCCCGCGCACCAGGGCGACGAGATCTTCGACGCCTATCTGCGGGCCAAGGGCGAGGCGGACGCGAACGTACGCGCGCGTGCCGCCCTGGACTGGACGATCCTGCGTCCCGGGATGCTGACGGACGACGCGGGCACCGGTCTCGTACGTCTGGAGGCGTCGACCGGGCGCGGTCCGGTCCCCCGGGACGACGTCGCCGCGGTGCTGGCGGAGCTCCTGGAGACGCCGGCGACGGCCGGGCTGACGCTGGAGCTGGTCAGCGGGTCCGTGCCGGTGTCGGTGGCGGTCAAGTCCGTGGCGGGCAATTGAGGTTGACGGACGGGTGAGGTGGTGCCGGGTGAGGTGGTGCCGGGTGAGGTGGTGCCGGGTGAGGTGGTGCCGCGTGCGCCTCTGAGGACGCCCTCTGCGGCCCGCTCAGAACAGCGGGAGCTGTCCGGGGTGGTCCGGGACCGCGTAGCCGTCCAGAGCCGGTTGTGCGGCGCCCAGCGGGGCCTGTCTGCGTGACCCCGGGCAGGAGATCAGGTCACCGGTGCCGCGCGGGCCCGGCGGGTCGTGGCGGGCGAACCGTCCGCCCACGACGGCGATCTCGCGGCGGCACTCCGGGCAGTTTCTGCGACGGGACGACATGTGATCAGTGTGCCCAAGAGGAACGTCTGAGGCTCGTCGGCCGTGGTCGGACGCTCCGAAGGCACGTACACACGTACGGAAAGCCCCTCCCCCGGTGTTCCCGCAGGTCAGACGTCGGCGCCCCAACTGGGCGAGTTAATCTTGAAGTTGGGCAGTTCCTCCTGGGACCAGCCCTATCCTGACTCGGAGGCGGTCCCGGAGACGGCCCCGGAGACGGTCGGCGGTCCGGGCCGCGTGGAATGCCTCGGAGGGCTGGGCTGATGGAACCCGCCGTGATCGGAGCCCGGCTCGCGTCGAGCATCGTGGGACCGCTGATCAGGAAGCTGTTCGTGTCCGAGGGCGCCGGGGCCGACCTGGTCGACAGACCGGTCCGGGTGTCGCGTCTCGTCTCGTTCCGCGGCGAGAAGCGGACTCTCTCCGACAAGGATCTGCACAAGATCGCGGAGGAGCTGGTCAAGCGGGCCGCCCACTCGACCGGTGTGGAAGAGCTGCTGCCCTCCTTCGAGAAGCAGGCCGTCAGCCACGCCGTCACCGACTCCCTGCGCGCCCTCGGCACACTCGACATGGACGATGTGCAGGCCGTGCGGCTCGGCCACCTGGAGCTCTCCCGGCGGCTGCGCGCCCAGAACCGGACGGCGACGCTCGGCCTGTCCCACGACGCGGTCACGCTGCATGCCGGCGTGCTGGACACCGCGTGCCTGCACATCCTGAACTTCTTCACCCAGCGGTCCACCTTCGTGCCCCGCACCCTGCTCGAACAGAGCCGTGGCATCGAGGAGTTGACGCGCAAGATCGACTCCCTGATCACACGGTCGCCGTCCCCGGCGGACGGCCCGTTCGAGGAGCGGTACGCGCACTACATCGCGACCAAGCACGGCAAGCTGAGCATCTTCGGCCTCGACCTGTCGGGGGCTCCGGAGAGCTGGCGGCTCGACGTGGCCTACCTCAGGCTGGACGCGGCCGCCGACGCGTTGAGCGCCGCTCCCAGTGTGGTCTCGGCCGACCACGTACTCGCGGGCCGTAATCGCGTACTCCTACGGGGTGTGGCCGGCTCCGGAAAGACCACTCTCATCCAGTGGCTGGCGGTGTCCACGGCGAAGAAGTCGCTCGACGAACAGCTGCTGTACCTCTACGGAGTGGTGCCGTTCGTCCTCCCGCTGCGCACCCTGACCCGCAGTGGTGCCCCTCTGCCCACGCCCGACGGCTTTCTGTCCGCGGTGGACTGCCCGATCGCGGGCAGCCAGCCGCACGGGTGGATCGACCGAGTGCTGCAGGCGGGCCGCGGGCTCATCCTGATCGACGGGATCGACGAGGTCCCCGAGGACGACCGCAACGACGCCCGTCGTTGGCTCCGGGAACTGCTCAGTGCCTACCCCGACAACCGCTGGCTCGTCACCTCACGGCCTTCAGCCGTACGGGAACGCTGGCTGACCGACGACGACTTCGCCGAGCTCGACCTCGCCCCCATGAACCGGGCCAACATCGCGGAGTTCATCCAGCGGTGGCACAAGGCGGCCGGGATCAGTGACCAGTACGCCAACGAGCTGCTGCGCGCGGTCCGCGCCCAGGAGGACCTGAGCAGGCTCGCGATCAACCCGTTGATGTGCGGCCTGATCTGCGCACTGCACCAGGACCGCCGCGGCTTCCTGCCCGAGGGCCGCAAGGAGATCTACGACGCGGCCCTGTCCATGCTGCTCTTCCGGCGCGACCGTGAGCGCGGTGTCCACAAGTCCGGACCGATCCACATCAGCGAGGCCCAGCACATCCAGTTGATCCAGAAACTGGCCTACTGGATGATCCGCAACGGCCGCTCCGAGATGAACCGCACCGACGCGGTGGAGCTCCTGGGCCAGGTCCTGCCGGCCATGCCGAAGGTCGCCGAACAGGGCACTCCGGAGGAGGTCTACAGGCATCTGCTCGTGCGCAGCGGGCTGCTCCGGGAACCGAGTGCGGACTCCATGGACTTCGTCCACCGGACCTTCCAGGACTACCTCGGGGCCAAAGCGGCGGTCGAAGGGCTCGACTTCGACTTCCTCATCGCCAACGCGCATCTGGACCAGTGGGAGGACGTCATCCGCATGGCCGTCGCGCACGCGCGGCCCACCGAGCGGACGTATCTCCTGACGGGCCTCATCAGGCGCCAGGACACCTCACGCCAGGGCCTGGGCCGGCTCCACCTCCTCGCGGCCGCCTGCCTGGAGCACGCGACCGAGCTCGCCCCCGCGGTGCGGGCGGAGGTGCAGGAGCGGGCCGCGGCGCTGATCCCCCCGCGTTCGCCGGACCAGGCGCGTGCCCTGGCGGACATCGGCCCGGTCGTCATCGAGCTGCTGTCCGGGCCGCGGGAACTGCCGCCGCGCCCGACCGCCCCGGGTCCGTTCGCCACGCAGGAGCAGGAGGCCGCGGCCGCGGCCGCGGAAGCCGCCTACCGAGCCGTGGCCGACGAGGCGTACTTCACGGTGCTGACCGCCACGCCCATCGCCACGTACGCCGCGATCGAGGTGCTCGCCCTCTACCGCAACCACCCTGACCTGCGGGTACGCAACGAACTCGCGCAGGCGTGGGGGCGGTACGACACCGAGCTGTACGGCCAGGAAGTCGTCGCGCACCTCATCGAGGACGGCCTCTACTTCCCCGTGTCGAACCTGAACGAGCTGCGGGCGCTGCGCAGCTTCGGCGGCCGCTCCCGCGTCAAGATCGCGGGCGAGTTCACCGTCGACGAGTTCGTCGCCACGTGTCCGGGCCAGCGCCTCACCCATTTGTGGGTCGAGGCGGACATGGGGCCGACCTGGGACTGGCTTGGCCTCTTCCCCAAGCTGTGCGAGCTCACCATCGAGACGCTCCAGCCGAGCGTCGACCTCAGCACCCTGGAGAGGGTGCGTTCCCTGCTCACTCTCCGTGTCCCGGAGGAGACCGCCTTGGTCGGCGCCCGCCTGCTGCCCGAGTCCACGAAGGTCGTACGGGGGCGTCTCAGCACGGTGTGACGCACCACGCCACCCCGACACGAAGAAACCCCCTCCGATCTACGTTTCCGCAGATCGGAGGGGGTTTACCTTCATGTGGCGGCGCCAGGATTCGAACCTGGGAAGGCTGAGCCGGCAGATTTACAGTCTGCTCCCTTTGGCCGCTCGGGCACACCGCCGGGTTTGTCGCCAAGCTCCGCTTTCGCGTCGCTCCGTGGCAACGACGTAAACGATACCTGATGCACAGGGGTGCTTCGCCACCCGATTGAGCGGCACTCCGCGCGGGGGCGGTGGCTAGGCTTTGCGGATGCGGCCAGCGTCAGTCGGCCGTGTATCCGCTGAGTACACATACCCCGATACAAGGAGCCACAGGACATGGCCGACTCCAGTTTCGACATCGTCTCGAAGGTCGAGCGGCAGGAGGTCGACAACGCCCTCAACCAGGCCGCCAAGGAGATCTCGCAGCGTTACGACTTCAAGGGCACGGGTGCCTCGATCTCGTGGTCGGGCGAGAAGATCCTGATGGAGGCGAGCGGCGAGGAGCGGGTCAAGGCGATCCTCGATGTCTTCCAGTCCAAGCTGGTCAAGCGCGGCATCTCGCTGAAGGTGCTGGACGCGGGCGAGCCGCAGCTGTCCGGCAAGGAGTACAAGATCTTCGCGTCGATCGAGGAGGGCATCTCCCAGGAGAACGCGAAGAAGGTCGCCAAGATCATTCGCGACGAAGGCCCCAAGGGCGTCAAGGCGCAGGTGCAGGGCGACGAGTTGCGCGTCAGCTCGAAGAGCCGTGACGACCTGCAGGCCGTGCAGGCGCTGCTCAAGGGGCAGGACTTCGAATTCGCGCTGCAGTTCGTCAACTACCGGTAGCCCCAGCGTCAGCACCAGGTAGTCACTGTCGTACAAACGGCGGAGGGCGGGCACCCCCGGATGGGGTGCCCGCCCTTGCTGCTGGCCGCAGATCAGGGAACGGCGTCTCAGCGTCGTGAGTGGCCGAAGAGGATGCGGTAAGCGACCAGCAGGACCAGTGAGCCGCCGATGGCGGCCGCCCAGGTGGCGCCGTCGTAGAAGTCGTCGGCGATCGGGTGGTCGAGGTAGCGGGCCGAGAGCCAGCCGCCGATGAAGGCGCCTGCGATGCCGATCACGGTCGTGCCGATGAATCCGCCCGGGTCGCGGCCGGGCAGCAGCAGTTTGGCGGCGGCTCCGGCCAGCAGACCCAGAACGATCCAGCTGATGATGCCCATGTGGTGACCCGGCCTTTCTCGCGCGGTGAGCTTTTGCGCGCTGTTGCCCTGAAGGACGTCTCTACGGAGAGTCGCGGTTGCGGTGATCCGTAAGGTGCGGCGTATGACACAGCAGCCGGAGCTCCGACGGACGCTCGGCGTCTTCGACGCGGTGGTGATCGGCCTCGGGGCGATGGTGGGGGCCGGGATCTTCGCCGCGCTCGGACCGGCGGCGGGGGCGGCGGGTTCGGGTCTGCTGATGGCCCTCGGGGTGGCCGCCGTGGTGGCGTACTGCAACGCGATGTCGTCGGCACGGCTCGCCGCCCGCTACCCGGCGTCGGGCGGAACCTACGTCTACGGGCGGGAGCGGCTCGGCGCGTTCTGGGGCTACCTGGCGGGCTGGGCGTTCGTCGTCGGCAAGACCGCTTCGTGCGCGGCGATGGCGCTGACCGTCGGGGTGTACGTCTGGCCGGGGCAGGCGCACGCGGTGGCGGTCGCGGCCGTGGTGCTGCTGACCGCCGTGAATTATGTGGGCGTCCAGAAGTCGGCGTGGCTGACGCGGGGGATCGTGGCCGTGGTGCTCGCCGTACTGGCGGCGGTCGTGGTGGCCTGTGCCGGGTCGGGGGCGTCCGACGCGGGGCGCCTCGACGTGGGGCTGTCCGGAGGCTTCGGCGGGGTGCTGCAGGCGGCCGGGCTGCTGTTCTTCGCCTTCGCCGGGTACGCGCGGATCGCGACGCTCGGCGAGGAGGTCCGGGACCCCGCGCGAACCATCCCGCGGGCGATTCCGCTGACGCTGGGCATCACCCTGTGCGTGTACGCGGCGGTGGCGGTGGCGGCGGTGGCCGTTCTGGGGTCCGACGAGCTCGCCGGTGCGTCGGCGCCGCTGGTGGAGGCGGTGCGGGCGGCGGGGGCGCCGGAGCTCGTACCGGTGGTGCGGGCCGGGGCGGCGGTGGCGGCGCTCGGCTCACTGCTCGCGCTGGTGCTGGGTGTCTCGCGCACCACGCTGGCCATGGCGCGTGACGGGCACCTGCCGCGGGCGCTCGCGGCCGTACACCCGCGCTTCCGTGTGCCGCACCGCGCGGAGCTCGCCGTCGGGGCCGTGGTCGCGGTCGTCGTGGCGACGGCGGACGTGCGTGGGGCGATCGGCTTCTCCTCCTTCGGGGTGCTCGTGTACTACGGGGTGGCCAACGCGGCGGCGTGGACGCTGAGTTCGTCGCCCGCGGCGCGTGCCGTGCCGCTGGTGGGCGGCGTCGGCTGTGTGACGCTGGCGTTCTCCTTGCCGACTTCTTCGGTGGTGGCCGGTGCGCTGGTGCTGGTGGTGGGTGTCGTGGTCTATGGGGTGCGGGGGCGGGCCCGGGGGCAGCGGGGCTGACGGCGTGTCGCGGAGGGGTCCTGGGGTTCCGTCGGTGAGCCGGAGGTCCCGTCGGTGAGCCGGGGGTCCCGTCGGGCGGGAAGCGGCAGTCCCCTCGGAAAGCCGGCGTCCCGTCGAGAGGGCGGCCTCACGCGTGCGTGCGGTCGTCCTGCCACAGCGGGAGGTCCGGGCCGTCGTTGTCCTCCTCGTACCAGCCCGTGCCGTCGAGCCAGGCGGTGAGCCACGCCGCGAGGCTCGGGGAGTCGAGGAACCAGGCGTGCCGCGGGTCTCCTCCGTTGGGCTCGAAGAGCAGGACCTGCGCCTCGTCGGCCCGGCAGTCCACGCACGCGTACATCGCGCAGCCCCAGTGGGATATCGGCAGGACGCCTTCGGGCCAGCCCCACTCGGAGCCGCGCATCGTGAAGTACTCCTCGACGACGGCCGGCTCGCCTCCGGACGACTTGCCTTCGAGCAGGGGCAACAAGCCGTACTCCGGGCCGAATCCGCCGTCTCCTATGCGGGTGTAGAGCGCGGCGAGCAGCGGCGGCAGCGTGAAGCCCAGGGCGGCCTCCGCCCGGGCCAGGGTGTCCGCGTCCACGGGGGCAGGGAGGGAGTCCCAGCCCCAGGGGCGGGTGGCACGTGCCTCGACGGCGACACGGTCCAGCAACTGCTCGCTGTTGTTCATGAGTTCATGGTGGACCACGGCACTGACAATCGGCCCCGAGCCCGCTCCTCGGCCCTGAGGTCCCGGGCCATCGGGTTCTCGTACTTACGGCCTTTCGGGCTTACGGGCTTACGGGCTTCAGGACAGGGTGACCTCGATGTCCAGTCGCGTGAGGAGGGCGAGGAGTTCCTCGAAGGACGGCGGGCGGTCCTGTGCGCGGGGTGTGACGCCGAGACAGGTTCGGGCAGTGCGTGCCTCGTGCCAGACGAGGGTGCGGGACGGCGGCGCCCCGAGGCCCCCTCGGCGGCCGCGCAGGTGGTCCGAGAGCGTGTCCGCGGTCCGGCCGACGTACCCTCCGGGGCCGTGCACCGCCTCGCCGAGCGCGCAGTAGAAGGCCGGTTCGTCGGTGATGTGGCGGCCGTCGAGGTGGTGCGTGGCGCCGGGCTCCGCGTCCGGCCCGTGCCGCGCCGTGTGCCCGCGTGCGACGGTCAGCCAGTGGGGCCGGCCCTCCGTGCCGATGCCGTGCCGGGCCCAGAGGTTGGGCTCCGTGGGACGGCCGGCCCACCAGACGTCCCACACTTCCCCTGCGGCACGCGACGGCCGTACGGTCCACGGGTCCAGGGCGAGGTCGACCAGGCCGCGTCCGCGCGCGGACGGGATCCAGGCGACGACCTCACCCTCCACGGCCTGCTGAAGGGGCCGCCCCTGTCGGTCGAGGCGCAGGACCCTGCCGTGGCCGAGGTCGCCCTTCCCGGACTCCAGCGCGTCTCTCAGAGCGCCGCGTGGCGAGCAGCCGAGCAGCCGTACGGGCGGTTCCGCCAGCTCCTCCGTAGGAGTGTCGCGTCCTTCGGGGAGGCCTGGTCTGTCCGGTGGTTGGTCGGCGAAGAGGTGCTTCGCGTCCGCGCAGAGCGCCCAGATCTCGTCGTGCGGAGTGGACTCGGGGTCGTACGCGGCGAGGGCGAACCTCGGCTGCCGCACCGGAGTGCGCCCCGCTCTAGTAGCGCGCGGTGAACGGCTGGTCGGTGCGGACGATGTCGCGGCCGAGCGGCAACAACGAGACGGGGATCAGCTTGAAGTTGGCGACGCCCAGGGGGATGCCGATGATCGTGACACACAGCAGGATGCCGGTGACGATGTGGCCGATGGCGAGCCACCAGCCCGCGAGGAGCAGCCACAGCACGTTGCCGACGCAGGAGGGCGCGCCCGCGTCACGGCGCTCGACCGTCGTGTAGCCGAAGGGCCACAGGGCATAGCGGCCGATGCGGAAGCTGGCCAGGCCGAACGGGATGCCGATGACCGTGATGCAGAGGATCGCGCCCGCCAGCAAGTAGGCCAGGAACATCCAGAAGCCGCAGAGGACGAGCCATATGACGTTCAGGATTGTCTTCACTGGTGGCGACCTGCCATCTGCTCGAGTCGGGCGATGCGCTCCGCCATCGGCGGATGCGTGGAGAACATCTTGGACATGCCCTGCCCCGGACGGAAAGGGTTCGCGATCATCATGTGGCTCGCCGTTTCGAGGCGGGGCTCGGGCGGCAGGGGCAACTGCTTCGTCCCCGCTTCGAGTTTACGCAGGGCGCTCGCGAGGGCGAGAGGGTCGCCGGTGAGCTGCGCGCCGGACGCGTCGGCCTCGTACTCCCTGGAGCGGCTGATCGCGAGCTGGATGATGGAGGCCGCCAGCGGACCGAGCAGCATGATCAGGAGCATGCCGAAGATGCCCGGGCCCTCGTTGTCGTTCGACCGGCCGACCGGGATCAGCCAGGCGAAGTTGACCAGGAACATGATCACGGAGGCGAGGGCGCCCGCGACCGAGGAGATCAGGATGTCGCGGTTGTAGACGTGGCTGAGCTCGTGGCCGATGACGCCGCGCAGTTCGCGCTCGTCGAGGAGGCGGAGGATGCCGTCGGTGCAGCACACCGCCGCGTTGCGGGGGTTGCGGCCCGTCGCGAACGCGTTCGGCGCCTCCGTGGGCGAGATGTACAGGCGGGGCATGGGCTGGCGGGCCTGGGTGGAGAGCTCGCGGACCATGCGGTACAGCTCGGGGGCCTCGAATTCGCTCACCGGGCGGGCCCGCATGGCGCGCAGGGCCAGCTTGTCGCTGTTCCAGTACGCGTACGCGTTGGTGCCGAGCGCCACGAACAGCGCGACGATCAAGCCCGTACGCCCGAAGAAACTGCCGATGACAAGGATGAGCGCGGACAGTCCCCCGAGGAGTACGGCAGTCTTCAACCCGTTGTGCCGGCGGTGCACGGTACGCCCTCCTGGTGGTGCGTGGGGGAACCCTCTGCTGACTGGTGCTTCCACTGTTCAGTGGACCCTCCCGTACTGGTCAACGCCAGGCGGGGAGCACTAGTTCCCTTGTGCACGCAGGAGCGATGTGGGCCGCCCGGGTGACGGCCCAGGGCGGCCTTGTGGGAGCCGGCCGTCAGAACAGGCCGGTGTCCGAGAACCTCAGGACCAGCTGCGGCGCTCCGGAGAGCGCGACGCCGAGGACCGCCGTCAGGGCGATGGCCGCGGTGAGCGGGGCCGGGACGCGGTGCCTGACGGGCTCCCCCTCCGGGGCGCGGAACAGCAGCGCCGTCCACTGGAGGTAGTAGAAGAGCGCGATCACCACGTTCACGGCCATCACCACGGCGAGCCAGCCGAGGCCGGCGTCGACGGCGGCCGAGAAGACCGTGACCTTCGCGAAGAGGCCGATGATGCCGGGCGGCAGGCCCGCCAGGCAGAGCAGGAAGAAGCCGAGGACGAGGGCGGCAAGCGGGCTGCGCGCATACAGGCCGCGGTAGTCGCTGACGCGGTTCAGGCGCTGCGTACGGCCGACGAGGGCGGCCACGGCGAACGCGCCGAGGTTCACGGCCGCGTACATCAGGGCGTAGGCCACGGTGGAGCCGACGGCCTTCTCGGCGGCGGCCTCGTTGTCGGCGTACCCGGCGGCGGCGATCGGCACCAGCAGGTACCCGGCCTGGCCGACCGAGGACCAGGCGAGGAGGCGGACCGCGCTGTACGCGCGCGTAGCCTGCTGGCGCAGGGCCGCCACGTTGCCCGCGGTCATGGTGAGCGCGGCGAGGACGGCGAGTGCCGGGCCCCAGACGTCCCCGTACGACGGGAAGGCGACGACGGTGACGAGGATGAGGCCGGTGAAACCGACGGCCTTTCCGACGACGGAGAGGTAGGCGGCGACGGGCAGGGGCGCGCCTACGTAGGTGTCCGGTACCCAGAAGTGGAAGGGCACGGCGGCCACCTTGAAGGCGAAGCCGACGAGGGTGAGCGCGACGCCCGTCTGGGCCAGCGTGTGGAGCTGCCCGTCGACCTCCTGGAGCTTGGTGGCGACCTCCGTGAGGTGCAGGGTGCCGGTGGCCGCGTACACGAAGCTGACGCCCATGAGGGTCACGGCCGTCGCGGTGACCGAGGAGAGGAAGAACTTCAGGGCCGCTTCGGAGGAGCGCTTGTCGCCACGCCTGAGACCGACGAGTGCGAACGCGGGCAGGGACGCGACTTCGAGGGCGACGACGAGCGTCGCGAGGTCGCGGGAGGCGGGCAGGAGGGCGGCGCCCGCCGCGGAGGAGAGCAGCAGGAACCAGAACTCCCCTGCGGGGAGTTCGTCGCCCGAGTCCTTGAGGGTGCTCATGGAGAGCAGTGCGGTGAGCAGGGCGCCGCCGAGGACGAGGAGCTGGATGACGAGGGTGAAGCGGTCGGCGGTGTAGCTGCACGCGTGAGCGCCCCCGCCGGTCAGACAGAAGGTCGAGCGGTCGTCGTCCAGGAGAGGCAGCAGTGAGAGCGCCGCCGCGGCGAGGCCCGCCGCGGAGATCCAGCCGAGTACCGCCTTCTTGTCCGCGCCCACGAAGAGGTCGGCGACCAGTACGGCGAGGCCGACGACCGCGGCGATGGTCGGCGGCGCGATCGCGAGCCAGTCGACGGACTGGACGAGGCTTGCGGCGCTTGCGGCGCTTTCGGCGGCCACGGTCACGACTTGCCTCCAGTGAGGAGCTTCTGCACGGCCGGGTCGGTCAGGCCGAGGAGAGCCGCGGGCCAGAGTCCGGCGAGGACGGTGAGAGCGACGAGCGGGGTCCAGGCGGCGAACTCGTAGCCATGGACGTCGGCGAGCGTCTTGGGCGCGGGCCCGTCGGCCGTGGCCTGCGGCATCGGGCCCATGCAGACACGGCGTACGACGATGAGCATGTACGCGGCGGTGAGCAAGGTGCCGAAGGCGGCGATGGCCATGAAGGTGAGGAAGGCGGGGCGGCTCAGGTCGTCGGCGGGCTCGAACGCGCCGAACAGCGCGAGCATCTCGCCCCAGAATCCGGCGAGTCCCGGCAGGCCGAGCGAGGCGACCGCGCCGAAGGCGAGGAGGCCGCCGAGGCGGGGCGCCTTGCCGTAGAGCGCGGCGCCGGACTCCTGGGCGAGGGAGTCGAGGTCGGTCGTGCCGGTGCGGTCCTTCAGCGCGCCGACGAGGAAGAAGAGCAGGCCGGTGATGAGGCCGTGGGCGATGTTGGCGAACAGGGCGCCGTTCACGCCGGTCGGGCTCATCGTCGCGATGCCGAGCAGGACGAAGCCCATGTGGCCGACGGACGAGTACGCGATGAGGCGCTTGAGGTCGCCCTTGGCGCCCTGCCTGGCGAGCGCGAGGCAGGCCAGGGACCCGTAGATGATCCCGACGACCGCGAAGGCGGCGAGGTACGGCGCGAACTCTCGCATTCCGTCGGGGGCGATGGGCAGGACGATCCGGACGAACCCGTACGTACCCATCTTCAGCAGTACGCCGGCCAACAGGACCGAGCCGACGGTCGGCGCGGCGGTGTGCGCGTCGGGCAGCCAGCTGTGCAGCGGCCACATCGGCGTCTTGACCGCGAGCCCGATCCCGATCGCCAGAACGGCGATGACCTGCACGGATGTGGTCAGGCCCCGGCCGTTGTCAGTGGCGAGTGCCACCATGTCGAATGTGCCGGACTTGAGCCCGATGAGGAGCAGGCCCAGCAGCATGACGACGGATCCGAGCAGGGTGTACAGGATGAACTTCCAGGCAGCCTGCGTGCGTTGCTCACCGCCCCAGCGGGCGATGAGGAAGTACATCGGGATGAGCACCATCTCGAACGCCAGGAAGAACAGCAGCAGATCGAGGACGGCGAAGGTCGCGAGGGTGCCGGACTCGAGCATGAGGATCAGAGCGACGAATGCCTTGGGGGACGGGCCCGCAGGCAGCTTGAAGTAGCTGTAGAGCGCGCAGAGGAAGGTCAGCAGCGCGGTCAGGACCAGAAGGGGGAGCGAGATGCCGTCGATGCCGAGGTGGATGCGCACGTCGAGTGCGGGGATCCAGCTGATATCGGTCGTGGCCTGCATCTTCGACGGCTGGTCGTGGTCGAAGCCGAGCGCGAGGACGATCGCCGCGACGAGGATCGCGCCGGTCACGGTCACGCCGTGGCGCAGCACGGCCTGGTCGGGTGACTTCCCCTTCAGTCCGGGCGGGGCCGGCAGGAGGGCGGCCACGGCACCGATGAGCGGGCCGACGACGATCAACGCCAGAAGAAACTGCATCACGGACTCACTGATACCGATCACGGCTGCTCACGCTCCGGCGGTGGCGACGAGGACGGCGGCGACGGCCAGGACGACCGTGCCTGCGAGCAGCGCGCTCAGGTAGGTCTGCACGTTGCCGGTCTGCGCGCGGCGGACGGCCGCGCCGAGCCAGCGGGGTGCGGCGCCCGCGCCGCGCACGTACGTCTCGACGACCTCGCGGTCGAGGAAGCGGACGAGTCCCGCGGCGGCCCGGACCGGGCGCACGAACAGGGCGGTGTAGACGGCGTCCAGGTGGAAGCCGGCGGCGGCGTGCCGGTGCAGCGGTCCGAGCAGCAGGCGGCCGGGGTCGGCCGGGTCCGGTGCCGAGGCGACGTCTCCGTACGCGGGGGTGTGGGTGGCGATGGCTTCCGCCTCGACCTGGCCGCCGTCGCCGTCCGGGCTCGCGGCGACCGCGCCCATCGGGACACGGGCGGTGAGCGCCGAGGTGTGCCGCCACGCACCGTAGGTGACCAGGCCGCCGACGAGCGCGAGGCCCGTGCCCAGGACGGAGGTGGTGAGCGTCGGAGCGAGCGAGTGGCCGTCGAACCAGTCCGGCAGGACGCCGACGGCGAGACCGAAGACGAGGGAGGGGACGGCGAGCACCCACAGCACGGCGGTCATGGCGACGGGCTGCTTCCCGTGGGCGGGGGCCTCTGCTCCCCGGCCGTTGAAGGCGAGCAGCCACAGGCGCGTCGCGTACGCGGCGGTGAGGAGGGCGGTGAGCAGACCGGCGACGAGGACGATCCAGCCCGCCGCGGTGGGCGCGGTCCCGGAGTGGCCCGTGGCCGTGTGCTCGGCGGCGCCGAGCACGGCCTCCTTGGAGAAGAAGCCGCTGAACGGCGGCATCGCGGCGAGCGCGAGGAGCGCCACGGTCATCGTCCAGTACGCGTCGGGGATGCGGTCGCGCAGGCCCTTCATACGGGACATGGCGGCCAGCGAGTTGGTGCCGGCGGCATGGATGATCACGCCCGCCGTGAGGAACAGCAGCGCCTTGAAGGCGCCGTGCGACAGGAGGTGGAAGACGGCGGCACCGCGGTCGCCGACGGCGAGGGCGCCGGTCATGTAGCCGAGCTGGCCGATCGTCGAGTACGCGAGGACGCGCTTGATGTCGTCCTGGGCGAGCGCGGCGAGGGCCGAACCGGCCATCGTGACGGCGGCCATGACGGCGAGGACGACCAGGGCCGCGTCGGAGGCGGCGAAGACGGGGAGGAGCCGGGCCACGAAGTAGACACCGGCGGCGACCATCGTCGCGGCGTGGATCAGCGCGGAGACGGGCGTGGGGCCCGCCATCGCGTCGGGCAGCCAGGTGTGCAGCGGGAACTGCGCGGACTTGCCGGCCACGCCCGCGAGGAGCAGCAGGGCGATGAGCGTGGGGTGGTCCAGGCCGCTGTCCGCGACCGTCGCGAGGATCGTCGTGATGCGGAAGGAGCCCGTATCGGCGGCGAGGGCGAACAGACCGATCAGGAAGGGGACGTCGCCGAGCTTGGTGACGAGGAAAGCCTTGAGGGAGGCGGCCCGCGCCTCGGGGGTCTCCCAGTAGTGGCCCACCAGGAAGTACGAGCAGATGCCCATGATCTCCCAGCCGACCAGGAGCACCATCAGGTCGCCGGAGTAGACGACGAGCAGCATCGCGGAGGTGAAGAGGGAGACGAGAGCGGCGTACGAGGGGTAGCGCGGGTCCTCGCGGAGGTAGCCCGTCGAGTAGATCTGCACGCAGGAGGCGACGACGCCGACCAGGAGGGCGACGAGCGCGGCGAAGCCGTCGATGTGCAGGGCGAGCTCGATGGGGACCGAACCGGTCGGGGTGAGCTCGGTCGCGGCGTCGACCGGGGCCTTCCCGCCGCCGGTGCCGCCGCCCTGGCGGACCGCCACGAGCACGGCGAGCACGAGGGCCGTCAGCGTGGGCAGTACCGCGAGGGGCCGGACGAGGCCGGGGACGCGGCGGCCGAGGAGCAGTCCCGCGGCCGCGCCCAGGAACGGAAGGAGGGGGACGAGGACGGCGAGGGTGGTCGTGGTCACGCGGTGGCCTCAGCCTTCTTCGACGTCTTCGCCGACTGCGGCTCCTGCGCGGGGTCGGGTTCTTCGGCGGCGCCCTCGGCGGTGTCGCGGAGTTCGTCGACGGCGGAGCTGCCGCGGTTGCGGTAGACCGCCAGGACGATCGCGAGGCCGATGCCGATCTCGGCGGCGGCGATGGCGATGGTGAAGAGAGTGAGGGCCTGTCCGGCGTGGAGGGAGTCGCGGAGCCAGACGTCGAAGGCGACCAGGTTGAGGTTGACGGCGTTGAGCATCAGCTCGACGGACATCAGGACCAGGATCGCGTTGCGCCGTGCGAGCACTCCGTACAGGCCGACGCTGAAGAGGAGGACGGCGAGGACGGCGGGATAGGCGAGGTGGAGGTGCATCAGTTGTTCTCCTCCCGGTCCGTGGCGCGGGCATCCGGCGCGGCGGTCGACGCGGCATCCGGCGCATCCGGCGCGGCATCCGGCGTATCCGGCGCGGCGCTCTTGCGGGACAGGACGATCGCGCCGACGAGGGCGGCGAGGAGGAGGACCGAGAGCGCCTCGAAGGGGAGCACCCAGTGCCGGAAGAGGATCGAGCCGGTCACGTCGGTGGAGCCCTGGGCGGCGCCGTCCAGGTCGATCACCGTGGTGCGGAACGCGTCCACGACGACCCAGACCAGGGCGGCGGCAGCGGTGAGGGCCACCGCGAACGCGACCGGGCGGTTGCCCGAATCGGCGTCCGGGGAGCGGCCGATGGGCGCCCTGGTGAGCATCAGTCCGAAGAGGAGGAGGACGACCACGGAACCGACGTAGATGAGGACCTGCACCCAGGCGATGAACTCCGCGGTCAGCAGGAGGTACTCGACGGCGAGTCCGCCGAGCGCCACGACGAGCCACAGGGCGGCGTGCACCAGCTGCTTGGTCGTGACCGTGATGACCGCCGCGCCGAGCGTGACGAGGCCGACCAGGAGGAAGGCGATCTCGACGCCCGTGGGGGACAGGAAGCCCTGTGTTTCGGCGGCGATCGTTTCGGCGGCGATTGTTCCGGCGGCGATGTTCACGACTCCTCGCCCTTCGCCTCGGCCGCGGCCAGTTTCTCCGCGGACTTGCGGGCGGCGGCGAGCTCCTTCGGCTCCTCGGCGCCGGGGTCCAGGGCGGGCGGGGCCGGGACCGTCCACATCCACTCGCGGAGCTTGTCGCGCTCGTGGGTGAGTTCGTGGATGTCGGTCTCGGCGTACTCGAACTCCGGTGACCAGAAGAGCGCGTCGAAGGGGCAGACCTCGATGCAGATGCCGCAGTACATGCAGAGGGCGAAGTCGATGGCGAAGCGGTCGAGGACGTTGCGGCTGCGCTCGCGGCCGCCGGGGGCGGCGGGCGGCACCGTCTCCTTGTGGGAGTCGATGTAGATGCACCAGTCGGGACACTCGCGGGCGCACAGCATGCAGACCGTGCAGTTCTCCTCGAACAGGCCGATGACGCCGCGGGTGCGGGGCGGCAGTTCGGGCTGGTGCTCGGGGTACTGCTCGGTGACGGTCTTCTTCGTCATCGTGCGGAGGGTGACGGCGAGGCCCTTGGCCAGGCCGCTGCCGGGGATGCCGGGCCGGTTGGGCGGGAGAAAAGGTGCCATTAGTTGATCGCCACCTTCACGATGCCGGTGAGCGCGATCTGCGCGAGGGCGAGCGGGACGAGGAGGGTCCAGGCGAGCTTCTGGAGCTGGTCCTCACGGAGACGGGGGTAACTGACACGCAGCCAGATGACGACGAAGGCGAGCACCGCCGTCTTCAGCAGGGTCCAGACCCAGCCGAGTCCGTCGGCACCCCACGGGCCGTGCCAGCCGCCCAGGAACAGGACGGTGGTCAGTCCGCACAGGACGACGATTCCGGCGTACTCGGCGAGGAGGAAGAGGGCGAAGCGCAGGCCCGTGTACTCGGTGTAGGCGCCGAAGATGATCTCGGAGTCGGCGACCGGCATGTCGAACGGCGGGCGCTGGAGTTCGGCGAGGCCCGCGACGAAGAAGACCAGGGCGCCGACGATCTGCCAGGGCAGCCACCACCACTCGAACGCGTCGACGATGCCGGGCAGCGAGACCGTGCCCGCGGCCATCGCGACCGAGGCGGCGGCGAGCAGCATCGGCAGTTCGTACGCGAGGAGCTGGGCGGCGGTGCGGAGGCCGCCGAGGAGGGAGAACTTGTTGGCGCTGGCCCAGCCCGCCATGAGTGAGCCGAGTACGCCGACGCCCATCACCGCGAGCACGAAGAAGATGCCCGCGTCGACGACCTCGCCGACCGCGCCCTCGCCGGGGCCGATCGGGATCGCGACCAGTACGAGGAGGTAGGGCAGGAGAGCGATCGCCGGGGCCAGTTGGAAGACACGGCGGTCCGCCGCCGCCGGGACGATGTCTTCCTTCTGGGCGAACTTGACGCCGTCGGCGACGAGTTGGGCCCAGCCGTGGAAGCCGCCCGCGTGCATGGGGCCGAGGCGGCCCTGCATGTGCGCCATCACCTTGTGCTCGGTCTGGCCGACGACGAGGGGCAGGACCAGGAACGCCGCGAAGACGATGACGAGGCGCAGGGCGACGTCGAGCGCGTCGTTCACTCGGTGCCTCCGGTATCTCCGGTATCTCCGGTGCGGGGGTTGTCGGGGTCTGGGTGCGTTTCCTCGGGCTGCGTTTCCTCAGGCTGAGCTTTCTCGGGCTGCGTTTCCTCGGCCTGTGGCTGTTCCGGGGTCTCGAACGCCGGGCGGGCGTGGTGCCAGGGAGCGTCGGACTTCGCCTCAGGCCTCGCCTCAGGCTTCGCTTCGGGCGTGGGCTCCGGCTTCTTCGGGGTCTCCGGTGCGGGGGTCGCCGCTGCCGGGGTCGCCGCTCGTTGTGACGCCGAGCCCTGGCTCACGCTGCGCGAGCGCCTCGGGGAACGTGCCGGGGCCTCCGGCTGCTGCCCCTCGGCGGACTGCGCCTCGGTGGGCTGCCCCTCGGTGGGCTGCCCCTCGGAGGCCGCCTGGCTCGCCGAACCCTGGCTCGCCGAGCGGGTCCTGCGCACCGGGCGTTCTCCCGCCGCCGCACGGCCCGCGGCCCCCGCACCCGCACCCGCACCCGCCCCCGCCCCCGCAGCACGACCCGCGCCACGGGCCGGGCGGGCCGGGGCCGCGGGGAGCTGGCCCTTCAGAGGGCCCCATTCGTTCGGGTCGGGCACGCCGGGCGGCAGCATCTGGCGGCGCTTGGGGCCGCCGTGCTCGGACTCGCCCGGCTCCTTCGCGCCCGGCCAGGCCTTCGCGACGCGGGCGGCGAGCACGAAGTCCTTGCGGAGGGGGTGCCCCTCAAAGCTGTCGGGCAGGAGCAGCGGGGTCAGGCCGGGGTGGCCCTCGAACGTCACGCCGAACATCTCGTGCGTCTCGCGCTCATGCCAGGCCGCGCCCGCGTAGACGTCGACCGCGGAGGCGAGCACCGGGGCGTCGTGCGCGACCGTCGTACGGAGGAGGAGGCGGCGTACGGGAGAGAGCGCCACGACGTGGGCGGCCACCCTGAAGCCCGTGCCCGGTTCGTCGACCGCGCTCAGCCAGTCGAAGTAGGTGCAGGCCAGGGTGGTGCGGGCGGTTTCGAGGGCGGTGGTCCACGCGGCGGGCGGGACGTCGACGGTGAGTACGTCGTACGACTCCTCGGCGCTCGCCTCCGCGCCGAAGAGCTCCTCGACGGGGCTCGGCAGCCAGCCCGTCATGCCTGGTCCTCCCCCGGCGCGGGCGCCTTCACCAGTCCGCTGCGCAGCGCGGCCGTCGAGGGCCGGGTGCCCGAACCGCTCCCGTACCGCTCCCCCAGCGACTCCTTCGCGATCTTCTCCTGGAGCTTGAGGATGCCTTGGAGGAGTGCCTCGGGGCGGGGCGGGCAGCCGGGGACGTACACGTCGACCGGGATGATCTGGTCGACGCCCTTGGTGACGGAGTAGGAGTCCCAGTAGGGGCCGCCGCAGTTGGAGCAGGCGCCGAAGGAGATGACGTACTTCGGTTCGGGCATCTGCTCGTACAGGCGCTTCACCGCGGGCGCCATCTTGTCCGTGACCGTGCCGGAGACGACCATCAGGTCGGCCTGGCGCGGGCCGGGCGCGAAGGGGATGACGCCCAGCCGGATGAAGTCGTGGCGCGCCATGGAGGCGGCGATGAACTCGATGGCGCAGCAGGCGAGGCCGAAGTTGAAGACCCAGAGGGAGTAGCGGCGGCCCCAGTTGAGGACCACCTTCATCGGCTCGGGGGCCAGCCGGGCGAGCGCGCCCAGCCTCTTCGGCTCGGGAAGCAGCACGGGCCGCGACGCGGGCTGCGACACGGGTTGCGATACGTGCTGCCCGTCGGTGTCCGGGGTCACGTCCACGTCAGGACGCCCTTCTTGTATGCGTACAGCAGTCCCACGGCGAGGAAGCCGAGGAAGATGAACATCTCCACGAGTGTCGCCGCGCCGTAGCCGGGCGCGGCGAAGACCGTCGCCCAGGGGAAGAGGAAGATCGAGTCGACGGCGAAGATCACGTACAGGAACGCGTAGACGTAGTAGCGGACCTGGGTGTGGGCCCAGCCCTCGCCGACGGGGTCGACGCCGCACTCGTACGTCAGGAGTTTCTCCGGGGTCGGCACCACAGGGCGCAGCAGCCGCCCCGCGCCGAAGGCCACGGCGACGAACAGCACGCCCACGACGGCGAGCAGTCCGACGACGGAGTACGACTGGTAGTAGCTCGCCGCGACGTTCGTCACGTGCACGTCAGCCCTCACTCCCTGAACTCCTTGAGCTCCCTCGCCCTTTTCGACGATCTGTACGCACGGGAGTCTAGGGCCTGCTAAAGGTTCAGTAAGCAGAGCGTCACGCAACGGTCCGGAAGGGGTGGGGTTATCCCCCGGCCGCCCGGCGGGCCGCCCTCATGGCGTCGCGGCGGCGGGCCGGGCACCCTAGCGCGTATGACCGCACGCACCACGCCTTTGCATGACGACCGGCCGCCACCCGCGCGCTTCGCGTACGACCGGCACACCTGGAAGGAGATCGCACACCTCCTGGTGAACCTGCCGGTGGGGATCGTCGGCTTCGTCTACGCGGTGTGCGTGCTCTCCGTCGGCGCCGGTCTGACGGTGACGGTGATCGGTCTGCCGCTGCTCGCGCTGGCGCTGCTCGGCGCGCGCCAGATCGGCAGGGCCGAACGCGCGCGGGCCAGGAAACTGCTCGGCGTACGGGTCGAGGAGCCGAGCCCGATGCCGGGGCACCGCGGGCAGAACCTCTTCAGCCGGCTGTGGACGAGCCTGAGGGACCCGGTGGGCTGGCGCACCATGCTGTACGCGTTCATCCGGCTGCCCTGGGGCGTGTTGACCTTCGCGCTCGTCGCCGTCGGGCTCTTCGTGCTCTGGCCGGTGCTGCCCTTCATCGCGCGCGGCCTCACCAACGCCGACCGGGCGATGGTGCGCGGACTGCTCTCCCCGTCCGACGAGTTGGAGCGGCGCATCGCCGAACTGGAGTCCGACCGGGGTGTCGTGGTGGACACCGCCGCCGCCGATCTGCGCCGCATCGAACGCGACCTGCACGACGGCGCACAGGCCCGCCTCGTCGCCCTCGCGATGGGTCTCGGCCTCGCCAAGGAGAAGCTCCTGGAGGACCCCGACGCCGCGGCCTCGATGGTCGACGAGGCGCACGGCGAGGTGAAGCTGGCCCTTCAGGAGCTGCGCGACCTGGCCCGCGGCATCCATCCCGCCGTCCTCACCGACCGCGGTCTGAACGCCGCGCTCTCCTCGGTGGCGTCGCGCTGCACGGTGCCGGTGAAGGTGACCGCCGACCTGCCGGCGCGTCCGGCGGCCGCCATCGAGGGCATCGCGTACTTCACGGTCTCCGAGCTCCTGCAGAACATCAGCAAGCACAGCGGGGCGAGGTCCGCGAGCGTCGACGTCTGGCGGGCGGAGGACCGGCTGATGCTCCAGGTGTGGGACGACGGGCGCGGCGGGGCGCGGCTCGACGGCGGCACGGGCATGGCGGGGCTCGCGGACCGGCTCGGCGCCGTGGACGGGCTCTTCGTGATCGACTCGCCGGAGGGCGGGCCCACGACGATCATGGCGGAGCTGCCGTGGCGGGACCGCGTGGGGTAGGGAAAACCCCCGGTCGAAGACGCCGACCCGCTCCATGGCCGCAAGCCGCCGCGAGGACGAGTCTGTAACCACGGCAAGAACCACAAGCACTACAGCGCTGTAACCACGGCGTGCACGGCAAGCACTGCAAGCGCTGCAAGCACGGCAAGCACAGCAAGCACAGCAAGCACGGCAAGCACGGCAAGCACAGCTTCGGACACACGGACGCAGAAACGGACGGCAGCGATGGCCACGGAGTACGGACAGGGGTACGCGCGCATGGACCGGCCGGATTTCCGGGACCCCGAAGCCGGGGAGCGGCGGCACCGTCTGCCCGCCGGGCTGCGCGCCCCCATCGAGGCCCGCACCTGGCGGGAGTTCGGCTACACGATGCTGAGCCTGCCGATCGGCATCATGTCCTTCGTCTTCGCCATCACGATGCTCTCGCTCGGCGTCGGCCTGCTGATCACCTTCATCGGCATCCCGGTGCTCGCGGCGGCGCTGGCCGGCTGCCGCGGGATCGGCGCCCTGGAGCGGACGCGGGCGCGCGGCCTCCTCGGTCTGGAAGTCGCTCCGCCGGAGCCGCTGCGCCCCAAGGGCGGCGGCCCGATGGCCCTCATGGGAGCCGTCCTCAAGAGCGGCGCGTCCTGGCGGCACATGCTCTACTCGCTGCTGATGCTGCCGTGGTCGGTCTTCTCGTTCACGGTGGCGGCGGCGTTCTGGTCGTACGGCTGGCTGATGCTCACGTATCCGCTGTGGTTCTGGCTCTTCCCGATGTACGGAGGGCAGGACGGCATCCAGCTCTACGGGGGCGACGACGGCCACCGCATCTACCTCGACAACCCCTTCGAGCTGGGCATCACCTCCGCGACCGGGCTGCTCATCACGCTGGCCACCCCGTGGATCCTGCGGGCGCTGACGACCGTGGACCGCGTGATGGTGTTCGGGCTGCTCGGTCCCTCGCGGCTCGCGACCCGCGTCGTCGAGCTGGAGTCGGACCGGGGCGTCGTCGTGGACACCGCCGCAGCCGACCTGCGCCGCATCGAACGCGATCTGCACGACGGAGCGCAGGCCCGCCTCGTCGCCCTCGCGATGGATCTGGGCCTGGCCAAGGAGAAGCTGACCGAGGATCCGCAGGCGGCGGCGCGCATGGTGGACGAGGCGCACGGCGAGGTGAAGGTCGCCCTTCAGGAACTGCGCGATCTGGCCCGCGGCATCCATCCGGCCGTCCTCACCGACCGCGGCCTGGACGCCGCGCTCTCCTCGCTGGCCGCCCGTTGCACGGTGCCGGTGCAGGTGGAGGTGGACCTGACGAGCCGCCCGGCGGCCGCCATCGAGGGCATCGCATACTTCACGGTCTCCGAGCTCCTGCAGAACATCAGCAAGCACAGCGGGGCCAAGTCCGCGAGCGTCGACGTCTGGCGGGCCGAGAACCGGCTGATGCTCCAGGTGACCGACGACGGGGCGGGCGGCGCCGACGTGTCGGCGGGCTCCGGTCTCGCGGGGCTCGCGGAGCGGCTCGACGCGGTCGACGGGATACTGGTGGTCGATTCCCCGCCTGGCGGCCCGACGACGGTCACGGCGGAGCTGCCGTGGCGGCAGGCCTGACCTGAGCCGCCCCGCCTCCCTTGCGTGCCCGTCCCGCCTCCCTTGCGTGCCCCTCCCGCGCCCCTTGCGTGCCCCTCCCGCCTCCCTTGCGCGTCCCTGCCGCGCCCCTTCCCCGCACCTCCGCGCGGCTTCCCCACACCTCCGCGCGGCTTCCGCGAACACCCCGCCCCGGCCCGTGAGGTGCCGGGGCGGTGCGCTGCGCCCGGACGGGCCGGGGACGGGGACGGGGACGGGCGGGACATGGAACGGCGCCGTCCGCCGGCCCCGCCCCGCAACAGTCTCGCGACCGGCCCGGTGGCCCGCCCGGGATCGCGCGATACTGAGGGGCCGAGTGTTCGGCCGACACGACCGTTGTCGGGCCGATCCGGGGCAGACAAGCGCGCCGGGGGGCCAAAAGTGCCGGGGGACCAAAAAATGGAGGACAAAGTGCGGGTCGTCATCGCCGAGGATTCGGTGCTGCTCCGGGAGGGCCTGACCCGGCTGCTGACCGACCGGGGGCACGACGTGGTCGCCGGTGTGGGTGACGCCGAGGCGCTGATCAAGACGATCACCGAACTCGCCGCGCAGGACGCGCTGCCGGACGTGGTCGTCGCCGACGTGCGGATGCCTCCGACCCACACCGACGAGGGCGTGCGCGCGGCGGTGTATCTGCGCCATCAGCACCCGGAACTCGGGGTCCTGGTCCTTTCGCAGTACGTCGAGGAGCAGTACGCCACCGAGCTGCTCGCCGGATCGAGCCGCGGTGTGGGCTATCTGCTCAAGGACCGGGTCGCGGAGGTACGGGAGTTCGTCGACGCGGTGGTGCGCGTCGCGGAGGGCGGCACGGCGCTCGACCCGGAGGTCGTGGCGCAGTTGCTGGGCCGCAGCCGCAAGCAGGATGTGCTCGCCGGGCTTACACCACGCGAACGCGAGGTACTCGGGCTGATGGCCGAAGGACGGACGAACTCGGCGGTCGCCCGGCAGCTCGTGGTGAGCGACGGAGCCGTCGAGAAGCACGTGAGCAACATCTTCCTGAAGCTCGGCCTGTCCCAGAGTGACGGGGATCACCGGCGCGTGCTCGCGGTCCTCACCTACCTCAACTCATGAACACCTACCTCAACTCATGAACACCTACTTCAACTCGTGAACAACTGAGACCCTGTCAGGGCGACACGCGCGATCTGGAGGTGCGACAGCGGGAGCGGGGGCGACCACAGAGAGTCACGCGTGGCCGGAGTAAGCCGAGGCAAGTCCTAGAACCAAAGGATGAGCGGGGAGCGTCATCCATGAAGGACCGGGGGGCGAGGCAAACCATGGCAAACCAGTGCAACACGGCGTCTCAGAAATGCATCCAGAATGCGAACAACCCCAGGAAGGCGACCCTTACAGACGTAGGGTGGACCTTGGGAGCGCCGGTCGTCCCGGCGATTCCGCACAGTCGCCTCGAGGGAGGTCCACTTCAGTGACCAGCCAGGTCAGTAGCCAAGCCGAGCAGGCCGACGGGGCAGTCGTCGGAGAACAACGCAAGCCCGCAGGTGGCAAAGATGTGCGCCGACTGGACCGGGTGATCATCCGCTTCGCGGGTGACTCCGGAGACGGCATGCAGCTCACGGGCGACCGGTTCACTTCGGAGACCGCCTCATTCGGCAACGACCTGTCGACTCTGCCGAACTTCCCCGCCGAGATCCGCGCACCGGCCGGAACACTGCCGGGCGTCTCCTCCTTCCAGTTGCACTTCGCCGACCACGACATCCTGACGCCGGGCGACGCGCCGAACGTACTGGTGGCGATGAACCCGGCGGCCCTGAAGGCGAACATCGGCGACGTGCCGCGCGGCGCCGAGGTCATCGTCAACACCGACGAATTCTCCAAGCGCGCGATGCAGAAGGTCGGTTACGGCACGTCCCCGCTGGAGGACGGCTCCCTGGACGGCTACAGCGTGCACCCCGTTCCGCTGACCACGCTGACGGTGGAGGCCCTGAAGGACTTCGACCTCTCCCGCAAGGACGCGGGGCGCTCGAAGAACATGTTCGCGCTCGGGCTGCTGTCGTGGATGTACCACCGGCCGACCGAGGGGACGGAGAAGTTCCTGCGGACGAAGTTCGCCAAGCGTCCGGAGATCGCCGAGGCGAACATCGCGGCGTTCCACGCGGGCTGGAACTTCGGCGAGACCACCGAGGACTTCGCGGTCTCCTACGAAGTAGCCCCCGCGTCCCACACCTTCACGACCGGCACCTACCGCAACATCTCGGGGAACCTGGCGCTGTCGTACGGTCTGATCGCGGCGGGCCGGCAGGCGGATCTGCCCCTGTACCTGGGCAGCTATCCGATCACCCCGGCCTCGGACATCCTGCACGAGCTGTCCAAGCACAAGAACTTCGGCGTGCGCACCTTCCAGGCCGAGGACGAGATCGCGGGCATCGGCGCGGCTCTCGGCGCGGCCTTCGGCGGGTCGCTGGCGGTGACCACGACCTCCGGCCCCGGTGTGGCGCTGAAGTCGGAGACCATCGGCCTCGCCGTCTCGCTCGAACTGCCGCTGCTCGTCATCGACATCCAGCGCGGCGGTCCGAGCACGGGCCTGCCGACGAAGACCGAGCAGGCCGACCTGCTCCAGGCGATGTTCGGGCGCAACGGCGAGGCGCCGGTGCCGATCGTGGCGCCGAGGACCCCGGCGGACTGCTTCGACGCGGCGCTGGAGGCGGCCCGCATCGCGGTGACGTACCGGACGCCGGTGTTCCTGCTCTCCGACGGCTATCTGGCCAACGGCTCGGAGCCCTGGCGTATCCCCGAGGTCGACGAACTGCCGGACCTGCGCGTGCAGTTCGCCTCCGGCCCCAACCACACCGAGGCCGACGGCGCCGAGGTGTTCTGGCCCTACAAGCGCGACCCGCAGACCCTGGCCCGCCCGTGGGCGATCCCGGGCACGCCGGGCCTGGAGCACCGCATCGGCGGCATCGAGAAGCAGGACGGCACGGGCAACATCTCGTACGACCCGGCCAACCACGACTTCATGGTCCGCACCCGGCAGGCCAAGGTCGACGGCATCGACGTGCCCGACGTGGAGGTCGACGACGCCGGCGGGGACGCCGACACGCTGGTCCTCGGGTGGGGTTCGACGTACGGACCGATCACCGCGGCGGTGCGCAGGCTGCGCGCCGCCGGCGACTCCATCGCGCAGGCCCATCTGCGCCACCTCAACCCGCTGCCGCGGAATCTGGGCGAGGTCCTCGCGCGTTACGACAAGGTGGTGATCCCCGAGATGAACCTCGGCCAGCTCGCCACGCTGATCCGTGCGAAGTACCTGGTGGACGCGGTCTCGTACAACCAGGTCAATGGAATGCCCTTCAAGGCCGAGCAGCTTGCCACGGCTCTCAAGGAGACCATCGATGGCTGACACGAAAACGGCCGGGCCGGAGGGGACCGGGAGCACGATCGAAGCGCTTTCCCTGGTACCCAAGGCCGAGGCCCAGCAGTCCATGAAGGACTTCAAGTCCGACCAGGAGGTGCGCTGGTGCCCCGGCTGCGGTGACTACGCCGTGCTGGCCGCCGTGCAGGGCTTCATGCCCGAGCTCGGTCTGGCGAAGGAGAACATCGTCTTCGTCTCGGGCATCGGCTGCTCCTCCCGCTTCCCGTACTACATGAACACGTACGGGATGCACTCCATCCACGGCCGTGCCCCGGCCATCGCCACCGGCCTGGCCTCCTCGCGGCGGGACCTGAGCGTGTGGGTGGTCACCGGTGACGGCGACGCGCTGTCCATCGGCGGCAACCACCTGATCCACGCCCTGCGGCGCAACGTGAACCTGAAGATCCTGCTGTTCAACAACCGGATCTACGGCCTCACCAAGGGCCAGTACTCCCCGACCTCCGAGGTCGGCAAGATCACGAAGTCGACGCCGATGGGGTCGCTCGACGCGCCCTTCAACCCGGTCTCGCTGGCCATCGGCGCCGAGGCGTCCTTCGTGGCCCGCACGGTGGACTCGGACCGGAAGCACCTCACCTCGGTGCTGCGCGAGGCCGCCGCGCACCCCGGCACCGCCCTGGTGGAGATCTACCAGAACTGCAACATCTTCAACGACGGCGCCTTCGAGGTCCTCAAGGACAAGCAGCAGGCCGAGGAGGCGGTGATCCGCCTGGAGCACGGGCAGCCGATCCGCTTCGGCGTCCCCGCGGAGGACGGTCTCGGCACCAAGGGCGTCGTGCGCGACGCGGTGACCGGCGACCTCAAGGTCGTCGCCGTCACGCCGGAGAACATGGCCGACATCCTGGTCCACGACGCGCACTCCACGTCGCCGACCACGGCGTTCGCGCTCTCCCGGCTCGCCGACCCGGACACGCTGCACCACACCCCGATCGGCGTCCTGCGCAACATCGAACGGCCGGTCTACGACACGCTCATGGCCGACCAGCTCGACACCGCCATCGAGAGAGACGGCAAGGGCGACCTGGCCGCGCTGCTCGCCGGCGGCGACACGTGGACGGTCGTCGGCTAGCCCGCCGCGCGCTCGCGAAGGCCCGGTCCTGATCCTTCAGGACCGGGCCTCGTCGTATGCCCGGCGCGCCTTCTGCACGTCGTCCATACGCCGCTCCGTCCAGGTCGCGAGTGTCCTGACCTGCTCGGCCGCCTCACGCCCGAGGTCCGTGAGGGAGTAGTCGACGCGGGGCGGGATGACCGGCTTGACGTCGCGGTGGACCAGGCCGTCGCGCTCCAGGGTCTGGAGGGTCTGGGTCAGCGACTTCTCGCTGACGCGGCTGGTCTCGCCGATGGCGCGGCGCAGCTCGCCGAATCGGTACGAGCGCTCTTCGAGCGCGATGAGGACGAGGACGCCCCAGCGGCTGGTGACGTGCTCCAGGACCAGGCGGTAGGGACACATCTCCTCGACGCCCGACTTCCGGGTACTTACGGCCATGCCAGTACCTTACTTCAAAGTGGGTACTTACGGATAGTTAGCGCCATGGCTAGGGTGAGTGTCAGACCACACCGAAGAGTCACTCATCAGGAGATTCCAGACATGAGCATCGTCGTCACCGGAGCCACCGGACACCTCGGCCGTCTCGTCATCGAGGGGCTGCTCGCCGCTCAGGTTCCCGCCGGGGACATCGCGGCCGTCGTACGCGACAAGGACAAGGCCGCCGGTCTCGCCGAGCGCGGAGTCGAGCTGCGCGTCGCCGACTACAGCGCCCCCGAGACCCTGCGCGGCGCCTTCGCCGCGGGCGACCGCGTCCTGCTGATCTCCGGCAGCGAGGTCGGGCAGCGCGTGCCGCAGCACCGTGCGGTCGTCGACGCCGCACGCGAGGCGGGCGTCGCGCTCCTCGCCTACACGGGCATCCTCGGCGGCCCCGACGCCGACTTCGAGCTGGCGGCCGAGCACAAGGTGACCGAGCAGCTCATCCTCGACTCCGGCCTGCCGTACACCTTCCTGCGCAACGGCTGGTACCACGAGAACTACACCGAGCACCTCGCCCCGGTCCTGGAGCACGGCGCCGTCGTCGGCTCCGCGGGCGACGGCCGGATCGCCTCCGCCGCGCGCGCCGACTACGCCGCGGCCGCCGTCGCCGTACTGACCGGCGAGGGCCACGAGGGCAAGGTGTACGAGCTGAGCGGCGACGTCGCGTGGAGCCTCGCCGAGTACGCCGCCGAGGTCGCGGCGCAGAGCGGCAAGGACATCTCGTACGCGAACGTCCCCGCCGAGCAGCACCTGGCCGTGCTGACCGGCGCCGGGGTGCCGGAGCCGATGGCCGCGATCCTCGTCGACGTGGACTCGGCCATCGCGCGGGGGCGCCTGGCGGGGACGAGCGGGGATCTTGCCCGGCTGATCGGCCGGCCCACGACGGCTCTCGCCGACGCGGTGTCTGTGGGACTCAAGGGCTGAAACCCCCTTGACCCGGAGCGGGGCTTCGGGCGCCGCCCTGTCGCCCTCCGGGCTCGTCCTCGAACGCCGGACAGGCTTTCCATCTGTCATGAGCGTTTCCCCCTGACGGGCATGACAGGCACGGGGGTTCGGCGCTACCTTCAGGAGGGCAGCGCGGGCTGCCGGGCGTGGAGGAGGGGCCGTGGACAGCGGAGCAGCCGGGAAGTCGGGGAACGAGCAGCGCGTCGGGCTGCTGAACGGCTTCGCCGCCTACGGGATGTGGGGCCTCGTCCCCCTCTTCTGGCCACTCCTCAAACCGGCCGGCGCCGTCGAGATCCTCGCCCACCGGATGGCCTGGTCCCTCGTGGTGGTCGGCATCGCGCTGCTCTTCGTACGACGCTGGGACTGGGCGCGCGAACTGCTGCGCCAGCCGCGCAGGCTGGGCCTGGTGGCGATCGCCGCGGCCGTCATCACGGTCAACTGGGGCGTCTACATCTGGTCCGTGAACTCGGGCCACGTCGTCGAGGCGTCCCTCGGCTACTTCATCAACCCCCTGGTCACCATCGCCATGGGCGTCCTGCTGCTCGGCGAGCGGCTGCGTCCTGTGCAGTGGGCGGCGGTCGGCGTCGGCCTCTCGGCGGTGCTCGTGCTGGCGTTCGGGTACGGCAGGCCGCCGTGGATCTCCCTCTGTCTCGCCTTCACCTTCGCGACGTACGGCCTGGTGAAGAAGAAGGTCAACCTCGGCGGCCTGGAGTCGCTCGCCGCGGAGACCGCCGTGCAGTTCCTGCCCGCAGTCGCCTACCTGGTGTGGATCGCCACGCAGGGCGACATCGTGTTCGGCACGCAGGGCGCGGGACACGCGGCGCTGCTCGCGGCCACCGGTGTCGTGACCGCCGCTCCCCTGGTCTGCTTCGGGGCCGCGGCGATCCGCGTGCCGCTCTCCACGCTGGGGCTGTTGCAGTACCTCGCGCCGGTCTTCCAGTTCCTGCTCGGAATCCTGTACTTCCATGAGGCGATGCCGCCCGAACGGTGGGCGGGCTTCGGCCTGGTGTGGCTGGCGCTCTCGCTCCTGACCTGGGACGCGCTGCGCACGGCCCGGCGGAACGCGGCGCGGGTGGCCGCCGCGAGGGAGGCAGCGGAGGCGTCGGCCGGGGCGGCCGCCGGGGCCCCCGCCCGTGAGGAGCGGGAACCCGCCGTCTGAGCGCCCGCCTTCCCGGGCGCGGTCAGGACCAGGCACCCGCCTCGGCCCGTGACGTCACGTACTCGGAGAAGTCCCGCGGTTCACGGCCGAGGATGTCCCTGACATCCGTCGTGAGCGCCGCGTTGTGCCCCTCGGCGAGCCAGCCGAGGACGTCGGCGAGCGCACGGGCGTCCTCCTCGGGGACGCCCTCCGCGGTCAGCTCGGCCACGTACTGGTCCGCCGTGATGTGCTCGAAGCGCATCGGCCGCCCGGACGCCTCGGAGATCTCGGCGACCGCCCGGCCGAAGGAGAACGCGCGCGGTCCCGCCAGTTCGTACGTACGGTGCGTGTGCCCCTCCTCGGTGAGCAGCACCGCCGCCACCTCCGCGATGTCCTCCACGTCGATGAACGGCTCCGGCACGTCCCCCACGGGCAGGGCGAGGCGCCCGGCGAGCAGCGGGCCGTGGAACAGGTCCTCGTCGAAGTTCTGCGTGAAGTTGTTGGGCCGGATCACCGTCCAGTCGACGCCCGCCTCACGCACCACGCGCTCGGACTCCGCCATGCCCGGCTCGAAGGAGTCGCCGAACGACTCGACGCCCCGGCCCGACAGGACCACGAAGCGGCGCACGCCCGCGGCCCGTGCCTGCTCGACGAAGTCGGCGATCGGCTCCGGGTCGGCCGGAGCGACCAGGTAGAGGGCCCGCACGCCGTCCAGTGCCGGCGCCCAGGTGGCGCGGTCGGTCCAGTCGAAGGGGGTCTCGGCGGTACGGGAGGCGGCGCGCACCGCGTGGCCCGCGGCGCGAAGGCGTGCCACGACGCGGCGGCCGGTCTTGCCGGTGGCGCCGAGGACGAGGATGGGGGCGGGGGCGGGTGCGGGTGCGGGTGCGGGGGACGGTGCTCCGCTCCGGGGTGTGCGGGGCTGGGGCTGGGGCTGGGTGTGGGTCTGGGCCTGGGTGTGGGTGTGGGTGTGGGTCTGGGCCTGGGTGTGGGGCTGGGTCCGCTCGTCGTTGGTCATGGGTTCAGCCAACTCCCCTCCACCGAGCGGGGACATGGGCGACCGTCTCGTACGGATGGGCGTCCGTCTACCGTGGGTGCATGGACGCTCTGGGGGATCTGCTGCGAGGGGTGCGCGCGGACGGCGCGCTGTTCGACCGGGCCGTGCTGGCGGGCCCCTGGGAGACCAGCCGCACCGAAGGCGCCGCGCTCGAGCTGATCACCGTGGTGCGCGGCACGGCGCGGATCACGGCGCCCTCCGGCGAGTCGCGGACCCTGGACGAGGGTGGCGCGGCAGTCGTGTGCACGAAGGCTCCGTTCACGCTGACGGCCACGCGACGACCGGAGAGCGCGGCGGGAGCGGATCAGGCCGAGTGTGAACTGGTGACCGGCGCCTACCAGTTGGACAGTTCGGTGGGCCGCAGGCTGATCAGCGCGCTGCCCCCGCTGCTCGTAGTGCCGTCCGGCGAGGAGTGCCTGCCCATCGTGGAGCTGATCGCCGCCGAGGTGGCCGCCGACCGGCCGGGGCGCCAGTACGTGATGGACCGGATGCTCGACTGGATGCTGGCGTGCACCCTGCGGGAGTGGTTCGACCTGCCCGACGCCTGCCCGCCCGCCTGGTATCGCGCGCTCGGCGACGACATCGTCGGCCCCGCGCTGCGCGCCATGCACGACGAGCCCGCCCGGCCCTGGACGGTGGCGGCGCTCGCCGCCCGCGCCCGGGTCTCGCGCGCGGCGTTCGCCAGGAACTTCACCGACCTGGTGGGCAAGCCCCCGATGGCCTACCTCACCGAGTGGCGGATGACGCTCGCCGCCGAGCTGCTCACCGAGCCGGGCGCGACGGTCGCGGCGGTGGCCGGGCAGGTGGGGTACGCCGACGGGTTCGGCTTCAGCGACGCCTTCAAGCGGATCAGGGGCATCGCCCCGAGCGGCTACCGCGCGTCGGTGTCGGGCGCGTCGATGTCGGGCGCCTCGGCATCGGGTACCTCCGCGTCAGGTACCTCCGCGTCAGGCGCCTCCGCATCGGGGCGAAACCGGCGCGCCCCCGCCGCGTAACCGGTATAACAGGTTTCATGACAACTCTGCACTGGAAGGTCGTCGTCGACGCCACCGATCCGCACGCCCAAGCCGCCTTCTGGGGCGAGACGTTGGGGTACGAGGTGGAGGACAACAGCGCGCTCATCGACCGGCTCCTCGGCTTCGGCGCGGTGCCCGAAGCCGCGACCGTCGAGTTCCGCGGCCGCCGCGCCTGGCGCGACCTCATCGCTGTCCGGCATCCCGACGACCCGTACGACGAGGCCGGCGGCACCGGCCTTGGCCGCCGCATCCTCTTCCAGCGCGTGCCCGAGCCCAAGACCGGCAAGAACCGGCTGCACCTCGACGTGCACACGGAGCCGGGCCGCCGCGACGACGAGGTGGCCCGGCTCCGGACGCTGGGCGCCGCCGTGGAACGGCACGTCAAGGAGGCCGGCGGCGAGTGGGTCCTCATGACGGACCCGGAAGGCAACGAGTTCTGCGTGCACTGAGTGAGCGGGGGGTGCGGGGCCCGTCATGGGGCTGCGGGACCCGTCAGGCGGCTTGCGGGACCCGCCAGGAGGCTGCGGGGCCCGTCAGGCGCCGGTGGGGGCCTTCGCCGCCGGCTTCCGCAACATCTCGACCAGCGCCGAGATGCTGTGGTCCCGGTGGCCCTCGTCGACCGCCCGCCGCACCAGGTCGTTCATCGGGGCGAGCCAGGAGACGTCGATGCCGCCCTCCTCGGCCATGTCCTGGTCGTACTCGGCCGCCGCGTGAAAGAGCCCGACGGTCGACGCGGGGCGCGTGTAGTCACCGGAGTCGATCTCCTCGGCCAGCGTCGGCAGGATCGACGCGATCATCTCCAGCCACTTCACCTCGTACCGCACCAGCGAGCCCGCCTCCAGGCCGCGCGCCCGGACCAGCGCCGCGCCCTGGAAGAAGCCGATCAGGGCGGGGAGCAGCGTGCTCCCCACCGCCATCTCGTAGAGGGCGGCCAGATCCGGGTCGGTGCCGAGGTGGACGGTGTCGCCGCCGAGCACCTTCAGCGTCTCCTCGTACGCGTCGAACGTCGCCCGGTCGCCCGCGTAGTAGAGCAGCGTGTCCGGCTTCCCCACGGCGTCCGGCACGTTCTTGACGGCGCCGTCGAGGAACCGTGCGCCCTGTCCGGCAGCCCAGCCGGCCATCTCCCGGGCACCGGACGGCGTACCGGAGTTGAGCGTGACCAGGGTGCGGCCGGTCAGCGCTGCGGCTGCCGGTTCCAGTGCGGCGAGCGTCGCCTCGTACGTCGTCAGGCAGGCGATGACGAGCGGGCTCGCGGCGACGGCGTCCTCCACCGTCGCCGCGTGCGCGGCACCCTTGGCGACAAGTGGTGCCGCCTTCTCGGGGCTGCGGTTCCACACGGTCGTCGGATGCCCGGCCGCGATGAACGCCTCGGCCAGCGCCGTGCCCATCAGCCCGAGCCCGATGAGGGTCACGGGCGTACGCGTACGTGTGCGCGTGTCCTTGTTCTCCGTCATGCCCCGCCCCGCCCCGTTCCGTCGGTCGTTGATCGCAGGTTCATGCTGGGGCGCGCGCTGCCGGCCCCTCAAGTACGCACTAAAAAGTGCGTGCTTACCTTTTGGTGAGCGGCGTGAGTGGCGTGAGCCGGGTGAGCCGGGTGAGCCGGGTGAGCCGGGTGAGCCGGGGGAGCGGCGGTGCGCCGCGCATGGTTCGCCGCCGGGCGCGGCTCTCCCGAAGCCGGACGGTTCCTTGGCAAGCTGGGGCGATGGCACAGCGGTCGCGCGCCCACCGGCTCCTCCTCGCCGTCTGCAGCGTCTTCGCCCTGCTGTCCCTCGCACTCGTCCCGCTCACCCTGCCCCTCGGCTGGGACGAGATCGTCTACGCCAGCCGCTACTCGCCGTACGCCCCCGCCACGCCGTTCAGCGCGCCCCGCACCCGGGGCGTGCCCTTCCTCATCGCGCCCGTGGCGACCTGGAGTGACTCCGTCGTCCTGCTCAGGGTGTGGCTGACGCTGCTCTCGACCACCGCCCTCTACCTGGGGTTCCGTCCCTGGCTGCGCGTCCTGCACCGGCCGTCGGCGGTCGCCGTGGCCGCCGCGCTGTACGGCGGCCTGTGGTTCACGCTTTTCTACGCGAGCGCCGCGATGCCCAACCACTACACCGCCATGGGTGCCGTCGGGGCGGTCGGCCTCTTCCTGTGGCCGCGGCAGTCCGCCGCCACCCGCGCCGGGATCGCGGCGGGCCTCGCCCTGGCCACCCTGATGCGGCCCAACGACGGCGTCGCCCTGGGAGTGCCGCTCCTGGCCGCCGCGCTGACAGTGCCCGGCTGGCGCGGGCGCGGCCGCGTCCTCACCGTGCTCGGCGGGGTCGCGGCGGGCGCGCTGCCGTGGATCGTCGAGGCGTACGTCCGTTTCGGCGGCGTCCGCGAACGCCTGACGGAGGCCAGTGAAGTGCAGGGCGATCTGCGTCCCCTGCTCTCCTTCGTCCACCACCTCACCGTCATGGACGGGCCACTGCTCTGCCGCCCCTGCGGCAGCGACGGCATCCGCCCCCTCGCGGCGGAGTGGTGGCTTCTGCTGCCGTTTCTGGTGGCGGTGGGGCTGTGGAGCGTCACGGGGCTACGCAGCGTCGCGGGGCTGCGGAGCAATGCGGGGCTGGGGAGCGTCACAGGGCGGGGGAGCGTCACGGGGCTGTGGAAGCGCCAACCTCTGAACCAGAACCAGAACCAGAACCAGAACCGGCGCCAGCGCCAAAGCCAGAACCGGCACCAGCACCGGCACCAGCACCACCGCCAAAGCCAGAACCAGCACCAGCACCAGCACCCCGCCCCCGCCCCCATCGTCCTCCGCGGCTGTCTGCTCGCCGGGGTCACGGCCCTGGCCGTCGCCCTCCCCTACCTCCTCCTCGTCCCCTACGCCGCCCCCCGCTTCCTGCTCCCCGCCCACGCCCTGCTCACCCCGGCCGCCGCCCTCGGAGTCCTCGCCCTCGCCGGGGCCGCCCGCGCGTCCCGGTGGCCCCGGCTCGGCGTCATCGTGCTGGGGCTCGCCCTCGCCGGGCATCTCGTCGTCCAGCTCCTCCTCGCCCACGGCAACGCGCGGATCCAGGCGGGCGCCCGAGGCGACTGGGCACGGGTCGCCGACGTGCTGCACGCCCACGGCGTGGGGGCGACGGCGGGCACCCCGTGCGTCCTGCGCGGCAATACCTCGGTGATCCCGGTCGCGTACGCGTCCGGCTGCGCACCGGGAGGCTCCGCCTACTCCACCGACTCCCCTGGCTCCACCAACTCCCCCGCCTCCACCAGCTCCACCGGCTCCGCCGACTCACGCGGCCCCGGCGCCCCCCACCGCCCCACCGCCCTGGTCCTGCGCGAGGCGGACCCTCCGCGCTGGGCCCGCTCCTGGCCCCGCCACCCCGTGCCCGGCACCTATGCCCCCGGCTGGGTCATCCACGTACGCCCATAGACAACCGCCCCGCCCGCGCACCCTCACGCCGCCCGTCACCCGGCCCCCACGCGCCCGCGCACGCTATGCGGAACTCCCCGCCCGTTTTGCGGTCTTGACGTCACCTCAGTCCCCCACGCACCATCAGGCAACTCCGAACTCGTGCGCGACTCAGAGGCGATGTACCCCCACGTACGCGCCACGGACGCACCACGCACGCGTCACGCACGAGTTCGCACGTCATCCACGGAAACCGGAGCCCCCACATGAAACTCTCCGTTCCCGGGCGTACCGCCGCGGCCGCAGCCATAGCCGTCGCCGGACTCCTCACGACCACCGCGATATCCACCGCGGCGCCCGCCCCGAAGGCGGCTGCCGCTCCCGACATATCCGTCGCAGCCGTCAAGGCCCACCTCGCCGACCTCCAGTCCGTCGCGGACGCCAACGGCGGCAACCGGGCCCACGGCAGCGCCGGGTACAAAGCCTCCGTCGACCAGCTGAAGGGCAAGCTCGACGCCGCCGGATTCAACACCTCCGTCCAGGAGTTCACGGCGGGCGGCGAGACCGGCTACAACCTGATCGCCGACTGGCCCGGCGGCGACGAGGGCCAGGTCGTCATGGCCGGCGCCCACCTCGACAGCGTCTCCGAGGGGCCCGGCATCAACGACAACGGCTCCGGGTCCGCCGCCGTCCTGGAGACCGCGCTCACCGTGGCGCGCGAGAAGTACAAGCCCACCAAGCACCTGCGGTTCGCCTGGTGGGGCGCCGAGGAGATCGGCGTCGTCGGCTCCTCGCACTACGTCGACAGCCTGCCCGGCGCCGACCGTTCAAAGATCAGCGGCTATCTGAACTTCGACATGATCAGCTCCCCGAACGCCGGTTACTTCGTCTACGACGACGACCCCGCGATCGAGAAGACCTTCAAGGACTACTACGCGGGCCTGGACCTCACCACGGAGCCGGACGACGAGGGCGACGGACGCTCCGACCACGCGCCGTTCCAGCAGGCGGGCGTCCCGGTCGGCGGCCTCTTCACCGGCGCCGAGACCACCAAGTCGGCGGAGCAGGCCCAGAAGTGGGGCGGCACGGCGGGCGAGCCGTTCGACAAGTGCTACCACTCGTCCTGCGACGGCGGATCGAACATCGACGAGAAGGCGCTCGACCGCAACAGCGACGCGATCGCGTACGCGGTGTGGGGGCTGTCCTCGTAATCGCTGCACGGCCGCTCCGGTGAGCGGCCCCGCCTGAGCCCACCTGAGCCCACCTGAGCCCACCAGAGCCCCCTGGACGGCATTGCTTGCGCGTGCATATAGTGCACGTGCAAGCAACCGCCGTGTGCGTGCAACCGTCGCGTGCAAGCAATCTCAGGGGGCTCCCATGACTCGCAAGTTCCTCTTCGTCCTCGGCAGTGCACGCCCCGAGGGAAACACCGAGATCCTGACCCGCAAGGCCGCCGAACAGCTCCCCTCCGACGTGGAACAGCGCTGGCTGAGCCTGGCGGACCTGCCGCTGCCCGACTTCGAGGACCGGCGTCACGACGACACCCGCCCCCGGGCCCGCCCCCGTCCCGTCGGCGACAACGAAGCAGTCCTCCTGGACGCCACTCTGGAAGCCACCGACATCGTCATCGCGTCGCCGCTGTACTGGTACTCGGTGTCGGCCACGGTCAAGCGCTACCTCGACTACTGGGACGCGTGGCTGGAGACTCCGGAGATCGACTTCAAGGGCACGCTCGAAGGGCGCACCCTGTGGGGCGTGACGGCGCTCGCGCACCGCGAGGAGGAGGTGGCGGAGCCGCTCATCGGCACCCTGCGCAACACGGCCGCCTTCTTCCCCATGCACTTCGGCGGCGTCCTGCTCGGCAACGGCACCAGGCCCGGCCACGTCCTGGCGGACGACGAGTCCCTGGCGCGCGCCAAGACGTTCTTCGCGCAGGAGCCGCCACTGGCCCGCTACCCGTACGACAAGGGCTGAGGGGCTACGCCATGATGTCCTTCGCCCCGAACCGCGCCCACGCCGCAGAGCCGAACACGGCCGCGTACAAGCCCTGCATCTGCAGGTTCTTGATGATGTCGTCCCAGTAGACGGGCTCGCGCATCAGGTCGGCGAAGGACAGCCAGTAGTGCGAGAAGAAGTACGGGTGGAGGGCGTGCAACTGCGGGATCTGGTCGAGGATCTGGACCGTGATCAGCAGTCCGACGGTCGTCGCCATCGCCGCGATTCCACTGCTGGTGAGCGTCGACACGAACAGGCCGAGCGCCGCCACGCCGATCAGTGAGACGGCGACGACGAGCGCGATCAGCAGCGCGCGCAGCAGCCCTTCGCCGAAGCCCATCCGGGTGCCGGAGATCGTGGTGACCTCTCCGAGCGGAAAGAGCAGCGCACCGGTCGCGAGCGCGGACGCGGCGACGACCAACGTCGCGACCAGGCAGAACGTCAGTGTGGTCGCGTACTTGACGATGAGCAGCCGGGTCCGCCCTGCGGGCGCGACCAGCAGATAGCGCAGCGTGCCCGCGCTCGCCTCACCCGCGACGGCGTCGCCCGCGACGACACCGATCGCCATCGGCAGGAAGAACGGCAGGGTCGCGGCGAGCGCGGTGAAGACCAGGAACAGGCCGTTGTTGGTGATCTGCGCGATGAAGGCGGGCCCGCCTTCGCCGCCGCCCCCGCCGACCGTGGAACCGTCACTGGTCTCGATCTTGACGGCGATGCCGACGAGGATCGGTACGGCGGCGAGGACGCCGAGCAGCGCCAGGGTCCGCCAGCGGCGGAACGTGATCCCGAGCTCGCTGCGGAAGAGACCGAGGGTCCAGACCCACCGCTGCTCCCGCGCACCGCCCGCGGGCACTGCCCCGGTCACGTCTACGTCCATCTCGGCGTGTACGCCCCTCTCGGCGTGTACGCCCCGCTCCGCGTGTACGTCCCCGTCTCCACCCACGGTCTCAGCCCGCGACATCGAAGCCCTCCCCCGTCAGTGCCACGAACGCGTCCTCCAGAGAGGCCCTTTCGAGCCCGAAGCCGCGGACCCGGACGCCCGCCCCGACCAACGCCGCGTTCAGCTCGGCCAGTTCGACATCCGGACCAGAACCATCCTGACCCGGGAGTTCGCCCGTAACACGATCCTCCGTAGAGACGAGGTCCGTCACTCCCTGTTCCTTAAGGACGCGGGCCGCCTCGCCCGTGTCCGGTGTCGTCACGACGAGCCGGCCACGTGCGCCCGCCGCGAGTTCGGCGACCGGCCCCTGGGTGATCAGACGGCCCTGGGTCATCACGGCCGCGTGCGTGCACACCTGCTCGATCTCGTCGAGGAGGTGGGATGAGAGGAAGACGGTCGTGCCCTCGGCGGCCAGCTCCCGCACCAGGGTGCGGATCTCGCGCATGCCCTGGGGGTCGAGGCCGTTCGTCGGCTCGTCGAGGACGAGGAGCCTGCGCGGCTGCAGCAGCGCGGCCGCGAGCCCGAGCCGCTGCTTCATACCGAGGGAGTACGCCTTCGCCTTCTTTCCCGCGGCGGCGGTGAGCCCGACCCGGTCAAGGGCCGCCTCGGCCCGCGCCTTCCGGGTCCGCGGATCGGCGGTCGGGTCCGCGGAGTCGTACCGCAGGAGGTTGTCGCGGCCCGACAGGAAGCCGTAGAGGGCGGGGCCCTCGATCAGCGCGCCCACGTGCGGGAGCACGGTGCGCGTGGCGCGCGGCATGGGCCGGCCGAGGACCTCGGCACGGCCTGAGGTCGGCTCGATCAGTCCCATCAGCATGCGGATGGTGGTCGTCTTGCCCGAGCCGTTCGGCCCGAGGAAGCCGAACACGCTGCCTTCGGGGACCGTGAGGTCGAGCCGGTCGACGGCGAGGTGTTTTCCGAAGCGCTTGGTGAGCGCGTGCGTCTCGATGACGTGCCCCACCGGAGCTCGCCCCACCGGAGCGCGCCCCACCGGAGCGCGCCCCACCGGAGCTCGCCCCACCGACTGCCCCACCGAACCCGCCACACTGCCGCTGGTGCCCGGCACGTTGTCCTCCCGTCGTCCGACGAGACGGATGGAAGGTGCCCGGCCGGCACCTTCCATCCGCCGTTCCCTCAGGCCGTACGCACCCGTCGGTGCGCCTCGTCAGCTCGCCTCGTCGGCCGCCTTCACCAGCGCGTCCTTCGTGACCGCGCCCACGTAGACCGTGCCGTCGTCGGTGACGAGGGCGTTGATCAGGCGGGTCGAGAAGACCGTGCCGGAGCCGAACTTGCCGCTGACCTGGTCGCCCAGCGAGTCGATCAGCTTCTGCGCGTCCTGCGGGACGTCACCGGACCCGGCCGTCGGCAGGCCCTGGCCGCCGGGCAGCTTCAGCTGGGCGATGGAGCTCCAGCCCTCCCCGATGATCTTCGGCTCGTTGAGCTCGCCCTTGTCGAACTCCTTGCCGCCCTTGTCCTTGTCCTTGAAGTCACGGCCGTCCTTGCCGTGCTCGTCGGCCTCGGTGACCTTCGTGCCCTTGGGGGGTGTGAAGTCGAAGGTGGACGCGGACGGCTTGTCGAAGTCGACCTTGGTGAAGCCCGCGTCGACGACGGCCGCACCGCCGGAGGCCGGGGTCATCGTGAACTTGAGCGGCGTACCTGTCTTCTCGTCCACCGCGACGGTGATCTGGCCGACCGTCGAACCGGACTGCTTCGGCTTGATCACCAGGCGGTACGCGTCGCGGCCTGCGACCTGCGCGGTGCCGTCGACCTTCACGGACGTCGTGTCATCGACGGCCTTCAGGGCCTGCTCGGCGAATTCCGCGGGGGTGGAGGGAAGCTCACCGTCGAGCCCCTTCGGCACGCCCTCCTCGCCCTTCTCGCTCTTGTGGCCCCTGTCGCCCTTGTCGCGCTTCTCCAGAGAGGCGCCCTTGTCCGTCGCGTGGTAGGCCTCGTTCGACGCGCTGTCGTACGCCCACACGTCGTCGCCGTTGTGGATCAGGCTGTACTCGGAGGCGTCGCCGAGGACGGACACCTTCTGCTTGTCGGGGCCGTCGGCCGCGACGCGCAGTGTGTGCGTGCCGGACGCCAGCTCCATCAGCTTGCTCTTGGGGTCGGCCGCCGAGCCGTTGTCCTCGCCGTCCTCGCCGTCGCCGCCCCGGTCCGCGCCCGCGCCGCCGAAGCCGCCCGCCATGCCGCCGAACGACGGCAGGCCGAGGTCGGTGCTGATCTTGACGTTGCCGGAGAGCTGCTGCGTGTCCGACGCGGCTATCTTCTCGATGAGTTCCTGTGCGGTGACCTTCGGGAGGTCCGGGTCGCCCGACGTGGCGAGCGCCGGGACGAGCCCGATGGTCGCAGCCGCCACCCCCGCCACCGCGATCGGGACCGCGTAGCGGGCCGCCTTGCGGCGGCCGGCGCGCAGGTCCGCGGCCTCGCTGGTGTCCTTCTCCGGTTCGTACGGTGCCATTGTCTGCCTTACCTCCGTGGTCGGCGGCGGCTTCCCTGTACGTGCCTTCGTCCACCCTGTGCCGCCATTCTCACCCGAATAGGTCAGGAGTGGTTGTTCTTGCCTGACTCCATCCGACCAAATCGGCCACCAAGAAGCGTCAGACCCCGGAAGCAACTCCATGTACTGCTCTGGGATGAGATGAAGCGGCGGTGCCTCCCCCGACCCGTAGGGGGTGGCACCGCCGATCGACAGTCGAGGGCTCCTCGGCGGCGTCAGCCCGCCCGGTGCACCACGAGGTCACAGAGCTCCACCAGGGACGCCTTCGCCTCGCTCTCGGGCAGCGGACCGAGCGCGGCCCGCGCACTCTCCGCGTAGTACACGGTGTCCCGGCGCGCGTGCTCCAGAGCGGGGTGCGCGCGCAGCCTGGTGAGGGCCTCGGCAAGCCGTGCGTCGTCCGTGAGGTCCGAGTCGAGGAGCTCGCACAGGGCGATGTCCTCGGCGAGGCCGAGCCGCTCCGCGCGTTCGCGCAGGCGCAGCACCGGCAGCGTGGGGATACCCTCGCGCAGGTCCGTGCCCGGCGTCTTGCCGGACTCCCGCGAATCGGAGGCGATGTCGAGCACGTCGTCGGCGAGCTGGAAGGCGACGCCGAGCCGCTCGCCGTACTGCGTGAGGACGTCCACGACGGCCTCGTCGGCGCCGGACATCATCGAGCCGAACCGGCAGGCCACGGCGACCAGCGAGCCGGTCTTGCCCCTGAGCACGTCGAGGTAGTGGTCGACCGGGTCGCGGCCCTCCGCCGGTCCCGCGGTCTCCAGGATCTGGCCGGTGACCAGGCGCTCGAAGGCCTCCGCCTGGATGCGGACGGCCTCCGGGCCGAGGTCGGCCAGGATGTACGAGGCGCGGGCGAAGAGGAAGTCGCCGGTCAGGACGGCGACGGAGTTGCCCCAGCGCTGGTTGGCGCTGTCGACGCCGCGGCGCACGTCGGCCTCGTCCATCACGTCGTCGTGGTAGAGCGTCGCGAGGTGCGTCAGCTCGACGACGACGGCGGAGGGCACGATTCCCGGCGCGTAGGGGTCGCCGAACTGGGCAGCGAGCATCACGAGCAGCGGACGGAAACGCTTGCCCCCGGCACGGACGAGGTGCTGGGCCGCCTCCGTGATGAAGGGCACCTCGCTCTTGGTGGCCTCGAGCAGTCCCTCCTCGACAGCCGCCAATCCGACCTGGACATCGGCTTCGAGAGCCTGGTCCCGCACGCTCAGCCCAAATGGCCCGACGACGGTCACGAGAGGTTCTCCTGTCTGCTGACGATCACATGGCCAACTCGGTCGATCATTGCTTCTCGGTCGATGACACGAGTTTGTCGATGTGTCGCTGCCATCACTCAAGTCAGCGTATCCGGTCGACTTTCGATCACGGCGAGCACCTGCCCGCCCGTCGCACGCCGCCGTGCTGGTGGGAGCGGATCGCGGGGCTCCGCGCACCCTCCTCGTACACCAGGCCGAGCGGCGTGCGAAGCTCGCCGGTATGTTCTTGAAAAGCCGATAAGACCGAGAAGACCGCCCTGCACCGCTAGCACCGTAACAACCGGGAGCAGCCTCTTTGTCCCGTACTACGGCCGAGTACGAGCCGCCAGCCGAGCCGACCGGTGATCCACCGCCGGGCGACGACCACGCCTTCTTCGGGCAGCCGCGCGGCCTGCTGACCCTCTCCGGTCTGGAGGTCTGGGAGCGATTCTCGTTCCTCGGCATGCAGGCCATCCTGGTCCTCTACTTCGCCGACTCCGTCGCGAACGACGGCATGGGAATGGATGCCGGCACGGCCGCGTCGGTCTCAGCGGCGTACGGCACGCTGGTCTATCTGGTCTCCGTGGCAGGCGGCTGGCTCGCCGACCGCATCCTCGGCTCGTACCGCGCGGTGCTGTGGGGCGGCATCCTCATCGCCTGCGGCCACTACTCGATGGCCGTGCCGACGCCGACGATGACCTGGGTGGGCCTCGGCCTGATCAGCGCGGGCACCGGCCTGCTCAAGCCCAACGTCGCCTCGATGGTCGGCAAGCTCTACCGCACCGAGGACGAGCGCCGTGACGCCGGCTTCGCGCTGTACTACATGGCGATCAACGTGGGCGCCTTCGCGGGCCCGCTGATCACCGGCTGGCTCGGCGACCACAAGGGCTGGCACTGGGGCTTCTCGGCGGCCGCGATCGGCATGACCTTCGGCCTGGTCCAGTACGTCCTGGGGCGGCGCCACCTCGCCGGACGGAAGGCTTCCGCCGAGTTCGCGCTGCCCGCGGACGCGATGCGCAGGACCGTCCTCATGATCGTCGGCGGCTGCGTCGTGGCCGCCGCGGCCGCCGGGCTGCTCGCCGCCGTCGGCTGGCTGACCATGGGCCGCTTCGTCGACCTGCTCACCCTCATCTCGGTGATCGCGCCGGCCGTCTACTTCGCGGTGATGTTCCGCAGCCCGCGCGTCACCGGCGAGGAACGGCGCAGACTCCGCCCCTACGTCGTCCTTTTCCTCGCCTCCGTAGTCTTCAACTTCATCCTCTTCCAGGCGTACTCGACGATGATGCTGCTCGCCGCGTCGAACGCCGAAACGTCGATCCTCGGCTACCACTTCCCCGCCAGCTGGTACGCCTCCGCGCTCGGCGCCTTCGAGGTCGGGCTCGCGCCCGTCGTCGCCGCCGTCTGGGCGCGGATGGGACCACGCCAGCCGCACGCCTCCAACAAGATCGCGTTCGGCGTCGTCCTGGGCGGTCTGTCGTTCCTCCTGATGGTGCTGCCCACCTCGGGACACGGCGACGACACGTACAAGATGGCGGCCTGGTGGATCGTCGGCTCGTACCTGCTGCTCGGGCTCGGCGACATTCTCCTGGAGACGTCCGGGATGTCGGCGACGACGAAGCTCGCCCCGAAAGCCTTCGCCAGCCAGACCATGGCGCTGTGGTTCCTCTCCCTCGCGCTCGCCAACGGCATCCAGGCACAGGTCGTCAAGTTGTACGGAGAGGTCTCCCATCCCGCGTACTTCGGCGTGAACGGCGCGATCGCCGTGGTCGCGGGCATCGCCGTGATCACGCTCGCACCGTGGCTGCGCCGCACCATGCACCCCGTCCACTGAGGTACCACTCATGCAGATCCGCGACTCCTTCCCGTACGAGACCGTCCGCGAGGACTTCCACGTACCCCTCGCCGACGGGACCAAGCTCTACGCGCGCGTGTGGCGCCCGGTCACCGACGAGCCCGTCCCCGTGCTCCTCGAATACCTCCCCTACCGCCTCAGCGACTGGACGGCGCCGCGCGACTGGCAGCGCCACCCCTGGTACGCGGGCCACGGCTACGCCTCCGTGCGCGTCGACGTCCGCGGGCACGGCAACAGCGAGGGCCTGCCCACCGACGAGTACTCGGAGCAGGAGCTGGGCGACGGCGTCCAGGTGGTCCACTGGCTGGCCGCACAGCCCTGGTCGACCGGCAAGGTCGGCATGTTCGGCATTTCCTGGGGCGGCTTCAACTCCCTCCAGATCGCGGCGCTCGCACCCGAGCCTCTCAAGGCGGTCGTCACCGTCTGCTCGGCGGACGACCGCTATGACAACGACGTGCACTACATGGGTGGTTCCGTCCTCGCGGTGGACATGCACGCCTGGGCGGCGACGATGCTGGCCTTCGCCTCGCGCCCGCCGGACCCGTACTTCGTGGGCGACGCGTGGCGCGAGATGTGGCTGACACGCCTCGAAGCCGTCGAGCCCTTCATCCACACCTGGCTGGACCACCAGACCCGCGACGACTACTGGCGGCACGGCAGCGTCTGCGAGGACTACTCCGCGATCGGCGCCCCGGTGCTCGCGGTGGGCGGCTGGCACGACCCGTACCGCGACACGGTGCTCCGCCTGGTCGAGCACCTCCCCGACGACCGGGTACGGGGGCTGATCGGCCCCTGGTCGCACCAGTACCCGGACCGGGGCCTGCCGCCGGGGCCCGCGATCGGCTTCCTCCAGGAGACCCTGCGCTGGTGGGACCACCATCTCAAGGGCATCGACTCCGGAGTGATGGCCGAACCGAAGCTCCGCTCCTGGATCAGCGACTCGCACCCGCCGGCGACGGTCTACCCGGAGCTGTCCGGCGGCTGGGTCAGCGACCCGTCCTGGCCCTCCCCGAACGTCACTCCCGTCACGTACGCCCTCCAGGGCACCCCGGTCCTCGTCGACTCCCCCCAGCACACGGGCCTGGACGCGGGCCGCTTCTTCCCCTTCGGCAACGACGCCGACCTGCCGCCCGACCAGCGGGACGAGGACGCGAAGTCGGCGTGCTTCGAGTTCGAGGTGCCTTCGGAGGTACGGGCCCTCGGGCGCCCCAGGGTGACGTTGCGGCTGCGGATGGACGTGCCGTACGGCCAGGCCGTCGCACGTCTCTGCGACATCGCCCCGGACGGTTCCTCCACCCTGGTCACCCGGGGCGTCCTCAACCTCTCCGCGCGGAACGGCAGGGACCGCGCGGACGCCTGGCCCCTCGGCGCCACCGAGGACGTGACCTTCGAGCTCAACGGCATCGGCCACACCTTCCCGCCGGGCCACCGCATCCGCCTCGCGGTCTCCTCCGCGTACTGGCCGTGGATCTGGCCGCAGGCGGACTCGGTGGGCTTCACCCTCGATCCGGTGGGCAGCTCCCTGGAACTGCCCGTCCGCGAGGGCGACTTCGACCCGTCGATCACCTTTGCGCCCCCCGAGCAGTCGGAGCCGCTGGGCGTGGCCTACCCCGCGACCCTGGACGAACAGCGCCCCGAGCGCCTGGTCGTACGCGATGTCGCCAAGGGCGAGTGGCACCTTGAGGTCGACCCCCGGTACGGCGGCACGCGCGTGTACCCCGACGGCCTCGAATTCACCGAGGAGGCGCTGGAGACGTACACGATCCAGGAGGACGACCCCCTGAGCGCCCGCACCCGCTCGGACTGGACGATCCGCCTGCACCGGCCCGAACTCGGCTGGGACACACGCGTCGAGACCCGCTCGGAGATCACGTGCGACGCGGCGGACTTCATCACCACGAACGAGGTGGTGTGCAAGGACGGCGACGAGGTCGTCTTCCACCGGACGTGGGAGAGGCGTATCCGGCGGACCGCGGGCTAGAGCCCGCCCCTGAGGAGACGTTCGAGGACGACGGCGATGCCGTCGTCCTCGTTCGAGACGGTCAACTCGTCGGCCACCGCCTTCAGTTCCCCATGAGCATTCGCCATGGCCACCCCGTGCGCGGCCCACAGGAACATGGGGATGTCATTAGGCATGTCTCCGAAGGCGATGGTGTCCTCTGCCGTCAGACCGAGACGCTCGGCGGCCAGCGCGAGCCCGGTCGCCTTCGTCACCCCGCACGGCTGGAGCTCCACCGTGCCGGGTCCCGACATGGTCACCGACGCCAGCGAGCCCACCGCGTCCCGCGCCACGGCCGCCAACTCGTCGTCCGCCAGCGAGGGATGGCGCAGCAGCACCTTGCTGATGGGCTCCGCCCACAGGACGTCCCGGCCGGGCACCCGCATCGCGGGGAGCGTGGGATGCGGCATCTCGTACCCCGGCTCGATGAGCGTGAGGCCGTGGACACCGTCCTGGTCCACGGCCGCGTAGACCTGTCCGACCTCCGCCTCGATCTTCCCCAGCGCCGCCTCGGCGAGCTCGCGGTCGAGCATCACCGACCACTCCATCCGGTTCGCCCCCGCGTCGTACAGCTGGGCCCCCTGGCCGCACACGGCCAGGCCCCGGTAGCCGATTTCGTCCAGGAGGGGCCTCACCCGTGGTGCCGGGCGGCCTGTCACCACGAGGTGCCGGGCGCCCGCCTCACCCGCGGCGGCCAGTGCCCGCCGCGACCGGTCGGAGACCGTGTCGTCGCCGCGCAGCAGCGTCCCGTCCAGGTCAGTGGCGATGAGTGCATATGCGAGGGGAGCGGCCATGATCCAGAGAATACGGATCCTGCGCCCCACCGGAAGCTGCTTGGCAAGGTGCGCATACGGCCGGGTGAGGCCGGGCGGTTCCTCCCTCACCGGAAAGCGGAAGGTGATATTCCGCTTCGCTCACAACTGGACGGTCCAGCAAGGCTTATCCGGACATCGCTCACTCTTCAGGCACTGCCGCAACGGGGGTCTCCACACGTAACGTGGGGCACACCCCTATGGAAAGCGAGGCAGGTACGCATGTCCGAGCAGACCCCGCTCGACCCGGCCGCCGGTGACACCACCGACCTCCCCGGAGGTCTCACCGGAACCCCCGAGGGCGACCCCTTCGGCCCGCACAACCTTCCCTACGGCGTGTTCTCCCTGGCCGGCGAGGCGAACGACCGACGCAGGGTCGGGGTACGGCTCGGCTCGTACGTCCTGGACGCGGGCGCCGCCGCCGCGGCACTCGGCTCCCCCTACGTCTCGCTCCTCGCCCGGCCCACGCTGAACCCGTTGCTCGCCGCGGGCCGCACGGCCTGGTCCGACGTGCGGCGCGCCCTGACGGCGTGGGTGACCGTGCCCGCCCACCGGGAGTCCGTACGCCCCCTGCTGCACCCCCTCTCCGAAGTGACCCTGCACCTGCCGTTCGAGGTCGCGGACTACGTGGACTTCTACGCGTCGGAGAACCACGCGACGAACCTCGGCAAGATGTTCCGTCCGGACTCGCCGACCCCGCTGACCCCCAACTGGAAGCACCTGCCCATCGGTTACCACGGCCGGTCCGGCACGGTCGTGGTCTCCGGGACGGATGTGGTCCGCCCCACGGGCCAGCGCAAGGCACCCGCCGACACGGCCCCCGTCTTCGGACCCTCGGTCCGCCTCGACATCGAGGCGGAGGTCGGCTTCGTGGTCGGCGCCTCTTCGGAGCACGGAACCCCCGTGCCCCTGGCGGACTTCCGGGAGCACGTCTTCGGTCTCACCCTCCTCAACGACTGGTCCGCGCGCGACATCCAGGCGTGGGAGTACGTTCCGCTGGGCCCGTTCCTCGGCAAGTCCTTCGCCACATCGGTGTCCGCGTGGATCACCCCGCTGGAGGCCCTGGACTCGGCCCGCATCGCGCCTCCGGAGCGCACGCACCAGCTGCTGCCCTACCTGGACGACTCCGCCGAGTCCGCGACGGACGAGCCCGGCGGCTACGACCTGCGCATGACGGTCACCCTCAACGGCCAGGTCATCTCCGAGCCGCCGTTCTCGGGCGTGTACTGGACGGCCGCGCAGCAGCTGGCACACATGACGGTCAACGGTGCCTCGCTGCGCACCGGCGACCTGTACGGCTCGGGCACGGTCAGCGGCCCCGAGGCCGGCCAGTACGGCTCACTGATCGAGATGACCTGGAACGGCCGCGACCCCATCGAACTCGCCGACGGGAAGCGGACGTTCCTCGAGGACGGCGACGAGGTCGCCCTCTCGGCCTGGGCCCCCGGCCCCGGCGGGACCAAGGTGGGCCTCGGCGAGGTGACGGGCCGGATCGTGGCGGCGCGGTAGCGAGCGAGCGGGCCGGGGGCCGGGGGGCCGGGTCTCAGGACGCCCACCCCGGAGGCCCCGGCACACTCAGGACGTCCAGTCCGGCTCCTCCTCGTCGCCCCAGCCCAGCTCCGCCTCATCGACCGGCGACGACTCGCCTCCGCCGACCGCCCCGTCGGCGGAGGCACCGCCCGGCGCCTCGCCCGGTGCCCCGCCCGGCCCGGTGCCTCCGTCAGGCGCCCCGCCAGGAACCGCCCCGCCCCCGAACTCCGCCACGACCCCGACCACGCCCTCGCCGTACGTCGCCCGCTTCTTCTCGCCGACGCCGCTGATGCCCGCCAGGTCCGACACGGACGTGGGTCGCAGTGTCGCGATCTCCCGGAGTGTGGCGTCGTGGAAGATCACGTACGCCGGGACGCCCTGCTCCTTCGCCTGGGCCGCGCGCCAGGCCCGCAGCGCCTCGAAGAGCGGCACCGCCTCCTGAGGCAGCTCGGCGACCGCCGCCGCCGACTTCGCCTTGCGCTCGCCCTTGGACGCCCGCGCGGCCGGAGCCCGCTTCGGCTCCTTGCGCAGCCGCACCTCGCGTTCCCGGCCCAGGACGGAACCGCTCGTCTCGGTGAGCACCAACGTGCCGTACTCCCCCTCCACCGCCAGCAGACCCTGCGCCAGCAACTGCCGCACCACGCCCCGCCATTCGGCCTCCGCCAGCTCCTCGCCGATGCCGAAGACCGAGAGCTGGTCGTGGTCGAACTGGATGACCTTCGCGGTCTTCTTGCCGAGCAGGATGTCGATGATCTGGCCCGCGCCGAACTTCTGCCCGCGCTCGCGCTGCAGACGCACCACCGTGGACAGCACCTTCTGCGCCGCCACCGTGCCGTCCCAGGTCTCGGGCGGGGCGAGGCACGTGTCGCAGTTCCCGCACGACTCCGCCGCCGCTTCCTGGCCGAAGTAGGTGAGGAGCTGGGTGCGGCGGCACTGCGCGGTCTCGCAGAGCGCCAGCATCGCGTCGAGGTGCGAGGCCGCCCGGCGGCGGAACGCCTCGTCGCCCTCGCTGCCCTGGATCATCTTGCGCTGCTGCACGACGTCCTGGAGGCCGTACGCCATCCAGGCCGTGGACGGCAGGCCGTCGCGGCCCGCGCGGCCCGTCTCCTGGTAGTACCCCTCGACGGACTTGGGCAGGTCGAGGTGGGCGACGAAGCGGACGTCCGGCTTGTCGATGCCCATGCCGAAGGCGATCGTGGCGCAGACGACGAGGCCCTCCTCCCGCAGGAAGCGGGACTGGTGCGCCGCGCGCGTGCCGCCGTCCAGGCCCGCGTGGTACGGCACGGCCTCGATGCCGTTGCGGCAGAGGAACTCGGCAGTCTTCTCCACCGAATTGCGTGACAGGCAGTACACAATGCCCGCGTCGCCCGCGTGCTCCTCCTTCAGGAAGGACAGGAGCTGCTTCTTCGGCTCGGCCTTCGGCACGATGCGGTACTGGATGTTGGGCCGGTCGAAGCTCGCCACGAAGTGCTTGGCGTCCGGCATGCCGAGCCGCTCGGTGATCTCCCGGTGCGTGGCGTGCGTGGCCGTCGCGGTCAGGGCGATCCGCGGCACGTCGGGCCAGCGCTGCCCGAGCACGGAGAGCGCCAGATAGTCCGGCCGGAAGTCGTGCCCCCACTGGGCGACGCAGTGCGCCTCGTCGATCGCGAAGACGGAGATCCTGCCCCGCGAGAGGAGGTCCAGGGTCGCGTCGAGACGCAGCCGCTCCGGGGCCAGATAGAGCACGTCGAGCTCGCCCGCGAGGAACTCCGCCTCCATCACGCGCCGCTCGTCGAAGTCCTGCGTGGAGTTGATGAACCCCGCGCGGACGCCGAGCGCCCGCAGCGCGTCCACCTGGTCCTGCATGAGGGCGATGAGCGGGGAGACCACCACACCCGTGCCCGGTCTGACCAGGGCCGGGATCTGATAGCAGAGGGACTTGCCGCCACCGGTCGGCATGAGGACGACGGCGTCCCCGCCGCCCACCACATGGTCGATGATCGTTTCCTGCTCGCCGCGGAAGGCGTCGTACCCGAAGACGCGGTGGAGCGTCCGCAGGGCGTCGCTCTCCGTCACGGAGCCGACGGATCCGGTCGCCGCGCCCGGCGCCTGTACCGGCGCCGTCACCTCACTCATGCCTTTGGTCCCATCCATCGCCCTGTCCCCCGCCGTGCTTCGTGCCTCGACCGCTGCCTCGACCACTGCCTCCACGATAGGGCTCCCCACCGACACCCCGGACAGTTATCCACAGGCCGCCGCCCGGCACCCCTTCTCGGGATGCCGGGCGGCGACACATGTACGAAGGAATCGGGCTACCGGACGAAGACCCCCGCCTGGTTCGCCAGATCCAGGAAGTACTGCGGGGCCACGCCCAGGACCAGCGTCACCGCGACGCCCACCCCGATCGCCGTCATCGTCAGCGGCGAGGGCACGGCGACCGTGGGGCCGTCCGCCTTCGGCTCGCTGAAGAACATCAGGACGATCACCCGGATGTAGAAGAACGCGGCGATCGCCGACGACAGGACACCGACCACGACCAGCGCGCCCGCGCCGCCCTCCGCCGCCGCCTTGAAGACCGCGAACTTCCCGGTGAACCCGGAGGTCAGCGGGATGCCGGCGAAGGCGAGCAGGAACACCGCGAAGACCGCGGCGACCAGCGGGGACCTGCGGCCGAGCCCCGCCCACTTCGACAGGTGCGTCGCCTCGCCGCCCGCGTCCCGCACCAGCGTGACGACGGCGAAGGCGCCGATGGTCACGAAGGAGTAGGCGCCCAGGTAGAAGAGGACGGAGGAGATGCCGTCCGGGGTGGTGGCGATCACACCGGCGAGGATGAAGCCGGCGTGCGCGATCGACGAGTACGCGAGGAGCCGCTTGATGTCGGTCTGTGTGATCGCGATGATCGCGCCGCCCAGCATCGTGATGATCGCGACGCCCCACATGACAGGACGCCAGTCCCAGCGCAGACCCGGCAGCACCACGTAGAGGAGACGGAGGAGGGCGCCGAACGCGGCCACCTTCGTCGCCGCCGCCATGAAGCCGGTGACCGGCGTCGGGGCCCCCTGGTAGACGTCCGGGGTCCACATGTGGAACGGCACCGCGCCCACCTTGAAGAGCAGCCCCATCACCACCATCGCGACGCCGATCAGGAGCAGCGCGTCGTTGCCCATGGTGTCGGCGAGCGCCGGGTCCACGGTCTTGACGTTGCCCTCGACGACGTTCGCGATCGTCGCGTACGAGACGGAGCCCGCGTATCCGTAGAGGAGCGCGATGCCGAAGAGCGTGAACGCCGAGGCGAACGCGCCGAGCAGGAAGTACTTGACGGCTGATTCCTGCGACATGAGGCGCTTGCGGCGGGCGAGCGCGCACAGCAGGTACAGCGGCAGGGAGAAGACTTCCAGGGCGATGAAGAGCGTCAGGAGGTCGTTGGCCGCGGGGAAGACGAGCATGCCGCCGATGGCGAAGAGCGCCAGCGGGAACACCTCGGTGGTGGTGAACCCGGCCTTGGTGGCGGCCTGTTCGCCTTCGCTGCCCGGCGTGGAACCGGCCTGCGCCACGAAGGAGTCGACGCGGTTCCCGTGCGCCGCCGGATCGAGGCGCCGCTCCGCGAAGGTGAAGATCGCGACGATTCCGGTGAGCAGGATGACGCCCTGCAGGAAGAGTGCCGGGCCGTCGACCGCGATCGCGCCCATCGCCGCGATCTGGGCCTTGGTGGTGCCGAAGCCGCGGGCCGCGAGTCCGACGACCGCGGCGAAGGCGGCGGCCAGGGCGACCACAGAGACGAACAGCTGTACGTAGTAACGGGACTTGCGCGGGACGAAGGCTTCGATGAGCACTCCGAGGACGGCCGCGCCGATGACGATCAACGTCGGCGACAGCTGCCCGTACTCGATGTTGGGCGCGTCGATCTTGTCGATCGGATCTGCCGCCGTTGTCCACAGGCTGTGGACGGCTGATGCGCTCACTTGGCCGCCTCCACCTCGGGCTTGGGGTCCTTCTTCTGTACGTCGGACATCGTGTGCTCGACCGCCGGGTTGACCACCTCGGTGAGTGGCTTCGGGTAGACCCCGAGGCCGATCAGGAGCGCGATCAGCGGTGCCACGACGACCAGTTCACGCACCCGCAGGTCGGGCATGGACGAGACCTCCGCCTTCACGGGGCCCGTCATCGTCCGCTGGTAGAGGACCAGCGTGTACAGCGCGGCGAGCACGATGCCGACGGTCGCGATGATCCCGACCACCGGATAGCGGGCGAACGCGCCGACCAGGACGAGGAACTCACTCACGAAGGGCGCGAGCCCGGGGAGCGAGAGCGTGGCCAGGCCGCCGATCAGGAAGGTGCCGGCGAGCACAGGGGCCACCTTCTGCACTCCTCCGTAGTCCGCGATCAGGCGCGAGCCGCGCCGCGAGATCAGGAACCCGGCGACCAGCATCAGGGCGGCGGTGGAAATGCCGTGGTTGACCATGTAGAGCGTCGCGCCGGACTGGCCCTGCGAGGTCATCGCGAAGATGCCGAGGACGATGAACCCGAAGTGCGAGATCGACGCGTACGCCACCAGGCGCTTGATGTCGCGCTGGCCGACCGCGAGCAGTGCTCCGTAGATGATGCTGATCAGGGCGAGGACGAGGATGACAGGCGTCGCCCACTCGCTCGCCTCGGGGAAGAGCCCGAGGCAGAACCGCAGCATCGCGAACGTGCCGACCTTGTCGACCACGGCCGTGATCAGCACGGCGACGGGGGCGGTGGACTCCCCCATCGCGTTCGGCAGCCACGTGTGCAGCGGCCACAGCGGCGCCTTCACCGCGAAGGCGAAGAAGAAGCCGAGGAAGAGCCACCGCTCGGTGTTGGTCGCCATGTCGAGCGAACCGTCCGCGCGCGCGGCGGCGATCTCCTGGAGCGAGAAGTTTCCCGCCACCACGTAGAGCCCGATCACAGCGGCCAGCATGATGAGGCCGCCGACGAGGTTGTAGAGGAGGAACTTCACGGCCGCGTAGGAGCGTTGGGCCGAGGCGTTCTCGTCGCTGCCCGCGTGGGCGCGGTCTCCGAAGCCGCCGATGAGGAAGTACATCGGGATGAGCATGGCTTCGAAGAAGATGTAGAAGAGGAAGACGTCGGTGGCCTCGAAGGAGATGATCACCATCGCCTCGACGGCGAGGATCAGGGCGAAGAAGCCCTGAGTCGGCCGCCATTTATAAGGGGCCTTCGTCTCATTGGGGCCTCCCCTGCTCGAACGAAGTTGAGAGCTTGGGGAAGGGTCGGCGTCGTGCCAGCCCGCCAGGATGATGAAGGGGATCAGGAGGGCGGTGAGCGCGACGAGTGCGACGGCGATGCCGTCGACCCCGAGCTCGTACCGCACTCCGAAGTCCTTGATCCAGGCGTGCGATTCGGTGAGTTGGTAGCGGTCGCCGTCCGGGTCGAACCGTACGAGCACGGTCACCGCGAGGCCGAGCGTCGCGAGCGAGACGAGCAGGGCGAGCCACTTGGCGGCGGTCCGCCGGGCGGCCGGAACGGCTGCCGTGGCGATCGCGCCGACCGCGGGCAGGACCGCCGTCGCTGTCAGCAGGGGAAAGGACATCGGTATCAGACCGCCCTCATCAGCAGGGTCGCGGCGATGAGAACCGCAGCGCCGCCGAACATCGAGACCGCGTAGGAGCGGGCGTAGCCGTTCTGCAGTTTGCGCAGGCGTCCGGAGAGGCCGCCCATCGAGGCCGCCGTGCCGTTGACGACCCCGTCGACCAGGGTGTGGTCCACGTAGACCAGGGACCGCGTGAGGTGCTCGCCGCCGCGCACCAGGACGACGTGGTTGAAGTCGTCCTGGAGGAGGTCGCGGCGGGCGGCGCGGGTGAGCACCGAGCCGCGCGGGGCGGTGACCGGGACGGGCCGGCGGCCGTACTGGACGTAGGCGAGGGCGACGCCGATGACGAGGACAACCATGGTGGCGCCCGTGACGGTGGCCGCGCTCAGCGGCGAGTCGCCGTGGTCGTGGTGGGTGACCGGCTCCAGCCAGTGCGTGAAGCGGTCGCCGATGCTGAAGAAGCCACCCGCGAACACCGACCCGAAGGCGAGCACGATCATCGGGATCGTCATGGACTTCGGCGACTCGTGCGGATGCGGTTCGTTGCCCTCCGCATCGGGCTGCCAGCGCTTCTCTCCGAAGAAGGTCATGATCATCACGCGCGTCATGTAGTACGCGGTGATGGCCGCGCCCAGGAGCGCCACCGAGCCGAGGATCCAGCCCTCCGTGCCGCCCTTGGCGAACGCCGCCTCGATGATCTTGTCCTTGGAGAAGAAGCCGGACAGACCGGGGAAACCGATGATCGCCAGATAGCCGAGGCCGAAGGTGACGAAGGTGACCGGCATGTACTTGCGGAGGCCGCCGTACTTCCTCATGTCGACCTCGTCGTTCATGCCGTGCATGACCGAGCCGGCGCCGAGGAAGAGCCCGGCCTTGAAGAAGCCGTGCGTGACCAGGTGCATGATCGCGAAGACGTAGCCGATGGGGCCGAGGCCCGCGGCCAGGATCATGTAGCCGATCTGGGACATCGTCGATCCGGCGAGGGCCTTCTTGATGTCGTCCTTCGCGCAACCGACGATCGCACCGAACAGGAGCGTGACCGCTCCGACGACGGTGACGACGAGCTGCGCGTCCGGCGCGCCGTTGAAGATCGCGCCGGAACGGACGATCAGGTACACACCCGCGGTCACCATCGTGGCAGCGTGGATCAGGGCCGAGACCGGGGTCGGTCCCTCCATCGCGTCACCGAGCCAGGACTGCAGCGGCACCTGCGCGGACTTGCCGCACGCGGCGAGCAGCAACATCAGGCCGATGGCCGTGAGCTTGCCCTCCGACGTCTCACCCGTGGCCTCCAGGACCGGGCCGAAGGCGAAGGTCCCGAAGGTGGTGAACATCAGCATGATGGCGATCGACAGGCCCACGTCGCCGACCCGGTTGACCAGGAACGCCTTCTTCGCGGCGGTGGCCGCGCTGGGCTTGTGCTGCCAGAAACCGATCAGGAGGTACGAGGCGAGGCCGACGCCCTCCCAGCCGACGTACAGGAGCAGGTAGTTGTCGGCGAGGACGAGCAGGAGCATCGCCGCGAGGAACAGGTTCAGGTAGCCGAAGAAGCGGCGGCGCCGCTCGTCGTGCTCCATGTACCCGATGGAGTAGATGTGGATCAGGGTGCCCACACCGGAGATCAGCAGGACGAACGTCATCGACAGCTGGTCGAGCTGGAAGGCGACGTCCGCCTGGAAGCCCTCGACGGGAATCCAGCTGAACAGGTGCTGTGACAGCGAGCGTTCCTCGGCACCCTTGCCCAGCATGTCCGAGAAGAGCACCACGGCGATGACGAAGGAGGCGGCCGCGAGCAGCGTGCCGAGCCAGTGGCCCGCGCGGTCCAGTGCCCGGCCGCCGCACAGCAGTACGGCCGCTCCGAGCAGTGGCGCCGCGACGAGCAGCGCAATCAAGTTCTCCACGATTCAGCGACCCCTCAGAGCTTCATCAGGCTGGCGTCGTCGACCGAGGCCGAGTGGCGGGAGCGGAACAGCGACACGATGATCGCGAGCCCGACCACGACCTCCGCGGCGGCGACGACCATCGTGAAGAACGCGATGATCTGGCCGTCGAGGTTGCCGTGCATCCGGGAGAAGGCCACGAACGCGAGGTTGCAGGCGTTGAGCATGAGCTCGATGCACATGAACACCACGATCGCGTTCCGCCTGATGAGCACGCCGGTCGCGCCGATCGTGAACAACAGGGCGGCGAGATAGAGGTAGTTGACGGGGTTCACTTCGATGCCTCCTCGGTCCGCCCGATGTCGTCGCTCCGCAGGTCGGGCCGCTCCAGGCGATCGGTGGAGCGCTGCTCCAGGGCCCGCAGGTCGTCCAGCGCCTCGCTCGACACGTCGCGGATCTGGCCGCGCTCACGCAGCGTCTTGTTGACCGTGAGCTCCGACGGGGTGCCGTCGGGGAGCAGGCCCGCGATGTCCACGGCGTTGTGCCGGGCGTACACACCCGGGGCGGGCAGCGGCGGCAGGTGCTTGCCGGCGCGCACGCGCTCCTCGGACATCTCGCGCTGGGTCTTGGCGCGCTCCGTGCGCTCGCGGTGGGTGAGCACCATCGCGCCGACCGTGGCGGTGATGAGCAGGGCGCCGGTGATCTCGAAGGCGAAGACGTACTTGGTGAAGATGAGGCCCGCGAGGCCCTCGACGTTGCCTCCGGAGTTCGCCTTGCCGAGGCCGTTGAACTCCTTCATGGAGGCGTTCCCGATGCCCGCGAAGAGCAGCACCGCGAAGCCGAGCCCGCACAGGAGGGCCAGCCAGCGCTGGCCCTTGATGGTCTCCGAAAGGGAGTCGGCGGCGGTGACACCGACCAGCATGACGACGAAGAGGAAGAGCATCATGATCGCGCCGGTGTAGACGACGATCTGGACGATGCCCAGGAAGTACGCGCCGTTGGCCAGGTAGAACACCGCGAGGATGATCATGGTCCCGGCCAGGCAGAGCGCGCTGTGCACGGCCTTCTTCATGAGGATGGTGCACAGGGCGCCGATCACCGCGACCGTGCCGAGCACCCAGAACTGGAAGGCCTCGCCGGTGGAGGTGGTGTAGGCGGCGAGCTGCGTCATCGGCCGACCACCTTCTCCGAAGCCGGCTCGCCGTCCCCGAAGTCGGCGGCCGCCTCCTGCGGCGTCTCTCCCTTGGAGAGCGCGACCTGGGGCACCGTCCCCGGCGCGGCCTCGGTCACCAGGCCCCGGTAGTAGTCCTGCTCGTCCGTGCCGGGGAAGATCGAGTGCGGGCTGTCGACCATGCCCTCGTCCAGACCGGCGAGCAGCTGCTCCTTGGTGTAGATGAGGTTCGCGCGGCTGGTGTCGGCCAGCTCGAACTCGTTCGTCATCGTCAGCGCGCGCGTGGGGCACGCCTCGATGCACAGGCCGCACAGGATGCAGCGGGCGTAGTTGATCTGGTAGACGCGGCCGTACCTCTCACCGGGCGAGTACCTCTCCTCGTCCGTGTTGTCCGCGCCCTCCACATAGATGGCGTCCGCGGGACAGGCCCAGGCGCAGAGCTCACAGCCGATGCACTTCTCCAGGCCGTCCGGATGGCGGTTCAGCTGGTGCCTGCCGTGGAAGCGGGGAGCAGTGGTCTTCTGCTGCTCCGGATACTGCTCGGTCAGCCGCTTCTTGAACATGGCCTTGAAGGTCACGCCGAAGCCCGCGACAGGGTTCTGGAACCCCTGCTTCGATTGGTTCGACTCGTGCGACTCCTGGTTCGACTCAGCCATCGGACGCCTCCTTTCCATCACTTCGGGTTCCGTCACTTTGAGTATCCGGGCCACCACTGACAATCAGCTCCCGCTCCTGGCGCGAGCGTCGGCGCGGGACGGGTGGCAGGCTCTGGCCGGGCAGGGGCGGCACGGGGAACCCGCCCGCCATCGGGTCGAAGGCGACCGGCTTCTCCTCCTCGGCGGCGGCGGCTTCCTTCTCGCGCTTGTCGCGGAAGATGTCGACGACGACGGAGAGCAGCAGCAGTGCGATGACCCCGCCGCCCACGTAGAGCGCGATCGAGGTGAATTCGTAGTCCTCGTTCCGCATCGCCCTGACCGTGGCGACGAGCATCAGCCAGACGACCGAGACCGGGATCAGGACCTTCCAGCCGAGCTTCATCAGCTGGTCGTAGCGGACGCGTGGCAGCGAGCCGCGCAGCCAGATGAAGAAGAACAGCAGCAGCTGGACCTTGATCACGAACCAGAGCATCGGCCACCAGCCGTGGTTCGCGCCCTCCCAGAAGGTGCTGATCGGATACGGGGCCCGCCAGCCTCCCAGGAACAGCGTGACCGACACCGCCGAGACGGTGACCATGTTGATGTACTCGGCGAGCATGAACATCGCGAACTTGATGGAGGAGTACTCGGTGTTGAAGCCACCGACGAGGTCGCCCTCGGACTCCGGCATGTCGAACGGCGCGCGGTTCGTCTCGCCGATCATCGTCACGATGTAGATGATGAAAGAGACGGGAAGCAGCAGTACGTACCAGCGGTCCGCCTGTGCCTCGACGATCGTCGACGTCGACATCGACCCCGAGTAGAGGAAGACGGAGGCGAAGGCGGCGCCCATCGCGATCTCGTACGAGATCATCTGCGCGCAGGAGCGCAGGCCGCCGAGGAGCGGGTACGTCGATCCGGAGCTCCAGCCCGCGAGCACGATGCCGTAGATGCCCACGGAGGCGACCGCGAGGATGTAGAGCATCGCGATCGGCAGGTCGGTGAGCTGCATGGTGGTGCGCTGGCCGAAGATCGAGACTTCGTTGCCCGCGGGCCCGAAGGGGATCACCGCGATCGCCATGAAGGCCGGGATCGCCGCGATGACCGGAGCAAGGATGTAGACCACCTTGTCCGCACGCTTGACGATCACGTCTTCCTTGAGCATCAGCTTGACGCCGTCCGCCAGGGACTGCAGCAGACCCCAGGGGCCGTTCCGGTTCGGGCCGATGCGCAGCTGCATCCAGGCGACGACCTTGCGCTCCCACACGATGGCGAGGAGGACCGTCACCATCAGGAACGCGAAGCAGAAGACCGCCTTGAAGGCGACAAGCCACCAGGGGTCGCGGCCGAACATGGACAGGTCTTCCGCCGCAAGCGGCACCAGAGTGTGCGTCACGACGTCACCTCCGGGGCCTCAGTGGGCTCCGGCAGGACCGCCGGGCCGATGCGGACGAGGTCGCCGGGGCGGGCGCCGGTGTCCGACGTGACGCCTCCCCCGGTCGAGTTCAGCGGCAGCCAGACCACGCGGTCGGGCATCTCCGTGATCTGCAGCGGGAGTTCCGTCGTCCCGGCCGGTCCGGTGACGGCCAGCGGGTCGCCGTCCTTGACGCCCGCCTCCGCGGCGGTCGCCGCGGACACGCGCGCGCGGGCGGCGTGCCGCGTGCCGGCCAGCGCTTCGTCGCCGTCCTGGAGGCGGCCCTTGTCGAGCAGCATCCGGTGTCCCGCGAGGACGGCCTCGCCTGCGGCGGGCCGCGGCGGCTGGACGCCGGTCTCCAGGGGCACCGTGGCGTGCGGCCCGTCCCAGCCGCCGAGCCGCTCCAGCTCGCGGCGCAGGGTCACCAGGTCGGGCAGGCCGAGGTGGATGTCCCCGGCGTCGGCGAGCATGTGCAGGACACGCGCGTCGGTGGGCGCCAGCCTGCGCGTCATCTGGTCCGGCTTGAGCGCGGCGTCGAACATCCGCACCCTGCCCTCCCAGTTGAGGAAGGTGCCGGGCTTCTCCGCGACGGCGGCCACGGGCAGGACCACGTCGGCCCGCTCCGTCACCTCGCTGGGCCGCAGCTCCAGCGAGACCAGGAAGCCGACCTCGTCGAGCGCCGCACGCGCGCGCGTCGGGTCGGGCAGGTCGGCGACCTCGACACCCGCCACGAGGAGCGCGCCGAGTTCACCGGTCGCGGCGGCCTCGACGATCTGGCCGGTGTCGCGGCCGTAGCGGTGCGGGAGTTCGGCGACGCCCCAGGCGGCCGCGACCTCGTCCCGCGCGCGCGGGTCGGTGGCCGGACGTCCGCCGGGAAGCAGCGACGGCAGTGCGCCCACCTCGATGGCGGCGCGCTCGCCGGCCCTGCGCGGAATCCACACGAGCCGGGCGCCGGTCGCGGAGGCGGCCCGCACCGCGGCGGTGAGCCCGCCGGGCACGGCGGCGAGCCGCTCGCCGACGACGATGACCGCGCCCTCGGCGCGCAGCGCCTCGGACGCCTGGGCACCGGCGTTCTCCAGTCCGACTCCCGCCGCGAGCGCGTCGAGCCACTCGGTCTCGGTGCCCGGGGCGGCGGGCAGGAGCGTGCCGCCCGCCTTCTCCAGGCCGCGGGTCGCGAACGTCGCGATGGAGAAGGTGCGCTGCCCGTGCTTGCGCCAGGCCTTGCGCAGCCGGAGGAAGACGCCGGGCGCCTCCTCCTCGGACTCGAACCCGGCGAGCAGGACGGCGGGCGCCTTCTCCAGGAGGGTGTACGTGACGCCGCTCCCGTCGAGGTCCTTGCCCCGGCCCGCCACCTTGGCCGCCAGGAAGTCGGCCTCCTCGCTGCTGTGCACGCGCGCGCGGAAGTCGATGTCGTTCGTGTCGAGCGCCACGCGCGCGTACTTGCTGTACGCGTAGGCGTCCTCCACGGTGAGGCGGCCGCCGACGAGCACCCCGGCGCGGCCGCGCGCGGCGGCGAGACCCCGGGCCGCGATCTCCAGAGCCTCGGGCCAGCTGGCGGGCTCCAGCTCGCCCGTGGAGGCGTTGCGCACCAGGGGGGTGGTCAGCCGGTCCGGACGCTGCGCGTACCGGAAGCCGAAGCGCCCCTTGTCGCACATCCACTCTTCGTTGACCTCGGGGTCGTCCGCGGCGAGCCGCCGCATGACCTTGCCGCGCCGGTGGTCGGTGCGCGTCGCGCAGCCGCCCGAGCAGTGCTCGCACACCGAGGGCGACGACACGAGGTCGAAGGGGCGGGAGCGGAAGCGATACGCCGCCGAGGTCAGCGCGCCGACCGGGCAGATCTGGATGGTGTTCCCGGAGAAGTACGACTCGAAGGGGTCGCCCTCGCCGGTGCCGACCTGCTGGAGGGCGCCGCGCTCGAGGAGCTCGATCATCGGGTCGCCGGCGACCTGGTTGCTGAACCGGGTGCAGCGCGCGCAGAGCACACACCGTTCACGGTCGAGCAGCACCTGTGTGGAGATCGGCACCGGCTTCTCGAACGTCCGCTTCTTGCCCTCGAAGCGGGTGTCCGAGTCGCCGACCTGCATCGCCTGGTTCTGCAGCGGACACTCGCCGCCCTTGTCGCAGACGGGGCAGTCCAGCGGGTGGTTGATGAGCAGCAGCTCCATCACACCGCGCTGGGACTTCTCCGCGACGGCCGAGGTCAGCTGCGACTTCACGACCATGCCGTCGGTGCAGGTGATGGTGCAGGACGCCATCGGCTTGCGCTGGCCCTCCACCTCGACGATGCACTGGCGGCAGGCGCCCGCCGGGTCGAGCAGGGGGTGGTCGCAGAACCGCGGGATCTCGATGCCGAGGAGCTCGGCGGCCCGGATCACCAGCGTCCCCTTGGGGACGCTGATCTCGATGCCGTCGATGGTCAGCGAGACGAGATCCTCGGGCGGGACCGCCGCCTCCCCGCCCCCGGAGGGAGCGTTGTTGGTGGTCACTGTCATGCGTTCACCTGCGCGTTTTCAGCGGGCCTGTCGGCCCAGAGAGTCGACTTGGCCGGGTCGAAGGGGCAGCCCTTGCCGGTGATGTGCTGCTCGTACTCCTCGCGGAAGTACTTCAGCGAGGAGAAGATCGGCGAGGCCGCGCCGTCGCCCAGGGCGCAGAAGGACTTGCCGTTGATGTTGTCGGCGATGTCGTTCAGCTTGTCGAGGTCGGCCATGACGCCCTTGCCGGCCTCGATGTCGCGGAGCAACTGCACCAGCCAGTACGTCCCTTCGCGGCAGGGCGTGCACTTGCCGCAGGACTCGTGGGCGTAGAACTCGGTCCATCGGGTCACGGCCCGCACGACGCACGTCGTCTCGTCGAAGCACTGGAGCGCCTTCGTGCCGAGCATCGATCCGGCGGCGCCGACGCCTTCGTAGTCGAGGGGGACGTCGAGGTGCTCGTCGGTGAACATCGGGGTCGATGAGCCGCCCGGCGTCCAGAACTTGAGCCGGTGTCCGGCCCGCATGCCGCCGCTCATGTCGAGCAGCTGGCGGAGCGTGATGCCGAGCGGCGCCTCGTACTGTCCGGGGTTGGTGACGTGGCCGCTCAGCGAGTAGAGCGTGAATCCCGGGGACTTCTCGCTGCCCATCGACTTGAACCAGTCTTTCCCCCGATTGAGGATCGCGGGAACGGATGCGATGGACTCGACGTTGTTCACCACAGTGGGGCATGCGTAGAGGCCCGCGACCGCAGGGAAGGGGGGACGCAGTCGCGGCTGACCACGGCGGCCTTCGAGCGAGTCGAGCAGCGCGGTCTCCTCACCGCAGATGTACGCGCCCGCGCCCGCGTGCACGGTGAGTTCCAGATCGAGTCCGCTGCCCAGCACGTTCTTCCCGAGGTAGCCCGCCGCGTAGGCCTCGCGGACGGCCTCGTGCAACCGCCGGAGTACGGGGACTACTTCACCGCGCAGGTAGATGAAGGCATGTGACGACCTGATCGCGTAGCACGCGATCACGATGCCCTCGATGAGGGAATGCGGGTTCGCGAAGAGGAGCGGGATGTCCTTGCAGGTCCCGGGCTCCGATTCGTCGGCGTTGACAACCAGATAGTGCGGCTTGCCGTCTCCCTGCGGAATGAACTGCCACTTCATTCCGGTGGGGAATCCCGCGCCGCCCCTGCCGCGCAGACCGGAGTCCTTCACGTACGCGATGAGGTCGTCCGGGTCCATGGCGAGCGCCTTGCGCAGGCCTTCGTACCCCTCGTGCCTCCGGTAGGTCTCCAGCGTCCAGGACCTCTCCTCGTCCCAGAAGGCGGAGAGGACCGGTGCGAGCAGTTTCTCGGGGCTGGTCTCGTTGTCGATCTCGGCTGCCAAGGTCATCACTCCCCCTCCTCGGCGGTCGGTCCGGCCGGGTGCGCCGGGTCGGACGCCGAGGTCTGCTGCGGTGCGTCGTGCGAGCTGAGGTGCTCGGCGGGCGCTTCGTCCTGAGGGCCTCCCGCACGCGGGTGGACCACACGCGGCTGCGGCACCTCGCCCTTGGCCAGCCGCAGGCCGATCAGCGAGGCGGGGCCCGCGCCGCCGCTCGCCTCGACGGCGCCGGGCCGCTCGTCGGGGAAGCCCGCCAGGATGCGGGCGGTCTCCTTGTACGTGCACAGGGGCGCCCCGCGCGTGGGCTCGACCGGTACACCCGCGCGCAGGTCGTCGACGAGCCGCTTGGCGGACCCGGGGGTCTGGTTGTCGAAGAACTCCCAGTTGACCATCACCACGGGGGCGAAGTCGCAGGCGGCGTTGCACTCGATGTGCTCAAGAGTGATCTTGCCGTCCGCAGTTGTCATGTCGGTCCCGTCGTCTCCGACGCCGAGGTGCTGCTTGAGCTCGTCGAAGATCGCGTCGCCGCCCATGACCGCGCAGAGCGTGTTGGTGCAGACCCCGACCTGGTAGTCGCCGGAGGGCTTGCGCCGGTACATGGTGTAGAAGGTCGCGACGGCCGTGACCTCGGCCGTGGTCAGGCCGAGCATCTCGGCGCAGAACCGCATGCCCGTCCGGGTGACGTGGCCTTCCTCCGACTGCACCAGGTGCAGCAGCGGGAGGAGCGCGGACCGGGACCCCGGGTAGCGGGCGATGACCTCCTTGGCGTCCACCTCGAGGCGGGCCCGCACTTCGGCCGGGTAGTCGGGGGCGGGGAGTTGGGGCATGCCAAGGCTGACGCCCGCGCCCTGCTCAGAAGGAGTGGTGGTCACCGGTCGACGCCTCCCATCACGGGGTCGATGGACGCGACGGCGACGATGACGTCGGCGACCTGGCCGCCTTCGCACATCGCCGCCATGGCCTGCAGGTTGGTGAAGGACGGGTCGCGGAAGTGGACCCGGTAGGGACGGGTGCCTCCGTCGGACACGACGTGCACGCCGAGTTCGCCCTTGGGCGACTCGACCGCTGTGTACGTCTGCCCGGGCGGGACCCTGAAGCCCTCGGTCACCAGCTTGAAGTGGTGGATGAGGGACTCCATGGAGGTGCCCATGATCTTCTTGATGTGGTCGAGCGAGTTGCCGAGGCCGTCGGGGCCGAGGGCCAGCTGGGCGGGCCAGGCGATCTTCTTGTCCTCGACCATGACCGGCCCGGGGGCGAGCCGGTCGATGCACTGCTCGATGATGCGCAGCGACTGCCGCATCTCTTCGAGGCGGATCAGGAACCGCCCGTACGAGTCGCAGGTGTCGGCGGTCGGGATGTCGAACTCGTAGTTCTCGTAGCCGCAGTAGGGCTGGCTCTTGCGCAGGTCGTGCGGGAGTCCCGCCGAGCGCAGGACCGGTCCTGTGGCGCCGAGGGCCATGCAGCCGGCGAGGTCGAGATAGCCGACGTCCTGCATGCGGGCCTTGAAGATGGGGTTCCCGGTGGCGAGCTTGTCGTACTCGGGAAGGTTTTTCTTCATCTTCTTCACGAACTCGCGCAGTTGGTCCACCGTGCCGGGCGGCAGGTCCTGGGCGAGTCCGCCGGGCCGGACGTACGCGTGGTTCATGCGCAGGCCGGTGATGAGTTCGAAGAGGTCGAGAACGAGTTCACGATCGCGGAATCCGTAGATCATGATCGTGGTCGCGCCGAGCTCCATGCCGCCCGTGGCGATGCACACCAGGTGCGAGGAGAGGCGGTTGAGCTCCATGAGGAGGACGCGGATGACCGAGGCGCGGTCCGGGATGCGGTCCTCGATGCCGAGGAGCTTCTCGACGCCGAGGCAGTACGCCGTCTCGTTGAAGAACGGCGTCAGATAGTCCATGCGCGTGACGAACGTCGTGCCCTGCGTCCACGTGCGGTACTCGAGGTTCTTCTCGATGCCGGTGTGCAGATAGCCGATGCCGCAGCGGGCCTCGGTGACGGTCTCGCCCTCAATCTCCAGGATGAGCCGGAGCACGCCGTGCGTGGACGGGTGCTGCGGGCCCATGTTGACGATGATGCGCTCGTCGTCGGCCTTGGCCGCGGACTGGACGACCTCGTCCCAGTCGCCGCCGGTGACTGTATATACAGTCCCTTCGGTCGTCTCCCGGGCGGATGCATGTGAAGTGCTCATCAGGTGTACGACCTCCGCTGGTCCGGAGCCGGGATCTGGGCGCCCTTGTACTCGACGGGGATGCCGCCGAGGGGGTAGTCCTTGCGCTGCGGGAAGCCCTGCCAGTCGTCCGGCATCATGATCCGCGTGAGCGCCGGGTGGCCGTCGAAGACGAGGCCGAAGAAGTCGTACGCCTCGCGCTCGTGCCAGTCGTTGGTCGGATAGACCGGGACCAGTGAGGGCAGGTGCGGATCGGCGTCGGGGACGGCGACTTCGAGCCGGATCAGCCGGTTGTGGGTGATCGAGCGCAGGTGGTAGACGGCGTGCAGCTCGCGGCCCTTGTCCCCGAGGAAGTGCACGCCGCTCACGCCGGTGCAGAGCTCGAAGCGCAGGGCCGGGTCGTCGCGCAGGGTCCGGGCGACGCGGACGAGGTGCTCGCGCGCGATGTGGAAGGTGAGTTCGTCGCGGTCGACGACCGTCTTCTCGATCGCGTTCTCCGGGACGAGGCCCTGCTCCTCCAGGGCTCCCTCCAGTTCGTCCGCCGTCTCGTCGAACCAGCCGCCGTAGGGGCGCGAGGAGGCGCCGGGCAGGGTGATGGTCCGTACGAGCCCGCCGTAACCGGATGTGTCCCCGCCGCCGGCGGCGCCGAACATGCCTCTGCGTACGCCGATGACCTCGCCGGCCTCGTCGCGCGGCGCGGGTACGCCGTTGCCGTTCAGGTGGTCGTCGGGCGAGTTGTGCGCGTCGCTCACCGCAGCAGCCCCTTCATCTCGATGGTGGGGAGCGCCTTGAGGGCCGCCTCCTCCGCCTCACGGGCCGCTTCTTCCGCGTTCACGCCGAGCTTGGTGTCCTGGATTTTCTGGTGGAGCTTGAGAATCGCGTCCAACAGCATCTCGGGGCGCGGCGGGCAGCCGGGCAAATAGATGTCGACCGGGACAACATGGTCCACGCCTTGGACAATCGCGTAATTGTTAAACATTCCACCCGATGATGCGCAAACCCCCATGGAAATGACCCACTTGGGGTTGGGCATCTGGTCATAGACCTGCCGCAGCACCGGCGCCATCTTCTGGCTCACCCGGCCCGCCACGATCATCAGGTCGGCCTGGCGCGGCGAACCGCGGAAGACCTCCATGCCGAAGCGCGCCATGTCGTACCGCCCGGCGCCGGTCGTCATCATCTCGATGGCGCAGCAGGCGAGGCCGAACGTGGCGGGGAAGACGGAGGACTTCCGCATCCAGCCCGCGGCCTGCTCGACGGTGGTCAGCAGAAATCCGCTCGGCAGTTTCTCTTCGAGTCCCATGCTCTTTGACCCCTCAGACCCTTAGTCCCATTCCAGGCCGCCGCGACGCCATACGTACGCGTAGGCGACAAAGACGGTGAGCACGAAGAGCAGCATCTCCACGAGCCCGAAAATCCCCAGCGCGTCGAAGGTGACGGCCCAGGGATAGAGGAAGACGATCTCGATGTCGAAGACGATGAAGAGCATCGCCGTCAGGTAGTACTTGATGGGGAATCGTCCGCCGCCTGCCGGCGTCGGCGTCGGCTCGATGCCGCACTCATAGGCCTCTAGCTTCGCGCGGTTGTACCGCTTTGGACCGATAAGCGTGGCCATGACCACGGAGAAGATCGCAAAGCCTGCCCCGAGGGCTCCCAGCACGAGGATGGGCGCATAGGCGTTCACGCTCCTCGCTCCTCTCAGTCGGCACTGACTGTTGGCGGTTGCGTCGGACCGAGCCCTGCTCCCATCGAAGATCGCTTACATGTGAAGCAGGTCACAAGCCCAACTGCCCCGCATCCTATGCCTGCCGGTCTGTGATCTGCGACACGGGGTGCGACAACGGCTTTGTGATCTCCACCACCTGACGAAGGATCATGAAGTCGGATGAGCGGTGATCTTCGTACGCGAAGCGCCTGAGTGATCACTAGAGGTGACATCTCAGCGCGTCGTCGCTGGTCGAAGGGGTGTCGCCCTATCAAGCGATGGCATCTGCAAGCAAATTGGCGCTGGACGCGATCGCTTGATAGTGGGCCGCGTTCACACTTTGGCGGCAGAGGTGTGGACGGATGTGGACGCGTGCACGGATTCACGAGCGGCCGACGCCGACGGACGGAAAACTGCGGCAGATCTCAGGGAGGTATCAGCGAGATCTCAGGGAGATCCCCAACAGGGCCACCATGTGACCTGCGCCACATGGGCAACATCCCCGAATAAGCCGGGCTTGGCCAACGGACTCAACGGGTGGTAGACCGTGGGCAATTCGGGCGTATCGCAGAAAACCCATGATCACAGGCGTGATCACCACTGTCCGCATTGCCCGTTACGGCGTCAATAAAGAGCGACACGCCCGGGATTCGGTCCCGGAATCCGCAACTGTGGCGCAGCACACGTTTCTTGAAGGGAACCGTGAGTCCCTGATAGCGGTTGGTCTCATGTCCCACACCGCTCACATACCCAGCCACCGGAAGCCCCGTCGCAGCGCCTCCAAGATTGCGCTGCGCGCCGGAGTTGCCGGTGGCGTACTCAGCACCCTGGCAGTGGCCGCGGCGGCCGGTACGGCGAACGCGGCCGAGCCGGTGTCCGAGACCATCGAAATGCCCACGCTCACCGCCGATCTGTCCGCCCAGATCGCGCAGTCGGCGGACGCCACCCAGCAGGCCGCCGACACCTACGAGTCGCGCGCCGAGCAGGACGCGGCCGCCGCCAAGGCCGCCAAGCAGGCCAAGGAAGACCTGGCGAAGGCCGAGAAGAAGGCCGAGGCCGAGCGCAAGGCCGAGGCCGCCGCCAAGAAGAAGGCCGACGAGGAGCGCGCCTCGCGTTCCACCGAACGCACGTCGCTCAGCACGCAGTCCGCCACCGGCGGCGGCGGTTCCACCGCCTCGAACTCGGTCGCCCCGGCCAGCGGCAGCGTCGGCGCGGTCATCAGCTTCCTCAAGGCGCAGCTCGGCGACGCCTACGTGATGGGTGCCTCGGGCCCGAACGCCTGGGACTGCTCCAGCCTCGTGCAGGCCGCGTTCAAGCAGGCGGGCGTGGACCTTCCGCGCGTCTCGCAGGACCAGTCGACGATGGGCACCGAGGTCGGCACCTCGAACCTGCAGGTCGGCGACATCCTCTACTGGGGCGGCAAGGGCTCCGCCTACCACGTCGGTGTGTACATCGGTAACGGCCAGTACCTGGACGCCGCCAACCCCGGCAAGGGTGTTGTCATCCAGGATCTGTCGGGTTACCCGGCCTCGGGCGCCGTGCGCGTCCTCTGACGGCCTCTTAGAGCCACGAACGAGGGCCGGAACCCCCCTGGTGGGGTTCCGGCCCTCGCTGCGCCCTGAGACGGCTCCTCAGGCGTTCTTCACGCCTTCGGCACGCATTGGTCACGCTTCCTTGGGCGTCAGCTCCGCCATCGCGGACCAACCGGAGCCCTCGATCTCGGTGTTCACGATCTGCGGCACCGTGGCGATGAGCTCGCCCATCGTCTCCAGGCCGGCCTTGAAGTGATCCGAGCCGACGTGCGCGGCGCCCGCGTCCCCGTCGGCGAAGGCCTCCAGGAGCACGAACTGGTTCGGGTCCTCGACGGAGCGGGACCACTCGAAGAAGAGGTTTCCCGGCTCCGCGCGCGTGGCGGCGGTGAATGCGGCGGTCCGCTCGATCCAGCTGTCGCTGTGCTCCGGGCGGACGGTGAACTTGACGGCGATGAAAATCATGCGGCCAGCGTCCGCCCGTCCGGCGCGCCCGGCAAGCCGGGCCGGCCGCTATTCCGACGCTGCCGGAAACCCGTGCCGCGCCGCACGGGACAGGACCCGCGTCAACTCGCCGCGCCGCCCCCGGAACCGCTCCGTCGGCAGCGACACCGACAGGGCCCGCACGCCGTCCGCCAGCGGTACCGCCACGCAGGTGTACGCCGGGTCCGTCTCCCCCACCGACACCGCGACGCCCGCCGTGCGCACCCGGCGCAGCTCGGCCTCGAAGCGGTCCGGGCTCGTGATGGTGTGCTCGGTGAGCCGCGGCAGCCCGTGCTCGTCGAGGTAGCGGCGCCGTGCCGCCCGGCCCAGCGAGGCCAACAGGACCTTGCCGTGTGCCGTGGCGTGCGCGCCGTGGTCGATGCCGACCTCGAACGGGTCGGCGCTGTCGGCCGTCACCGCCGCGGTGCTGTCGACGACCGCGATCCGCCCGCCCCGGCGTGCGCTGAGGTAGGCGTGGGCGCCGGCTGCCCTGCGTACGTCCAGGAGCAGCCTCCTGGTCCGCGTGTCGATGCCCGCCTGACGCTGGAAGGACCGGTACAGACCGGGCACCCGCGGGCCCAGCGCGAAGCCCTGCGGGGTGCGGGCCACGTGCCCGCGCGCGGTGAGCGGGCCGAGCAGGTGGTAGACCGTCGAGAGCGCGCAGCCGAGCTCGCCCGCGAGGGCCTTGGCGCCGACGGGTTCCGGGGACCGGGCGATCGCCTCCAGGAGGTCGAGCGCCCGGTCCACCGAATGGGGCACGCTCACGCCTTCGGTGCCACCTTGCTCAGTCCGTTGATGATGCGGTCCATCGCGTCGCCGCCCATGGGGTCCGTCAGGTTCGCCAGCATCTTCAGCGTGAACCTCATCAGGACCGGGTGGGTCAGGCCGCGCTGGGTCGCGATCTTCATGACCTTCGGGTTGCCGATGAGCTTCACGAAGGCGCGGCCCAGCGTGTAGTAGCCGCCGTAGACCTCCTTGAGGGTCTTCGGGTAGTTCTGCAGGGCCAGTTCGCGCTGGGCGGGGGTGGCGCGCGCGTGTGCCTGGGCGATGACGTCCGCCGCGATCTGCCCGGACTCCATGGCGTACGCGATGCCCTCGCCGTTGAAGGGGTTCACCAGGCCGCCCGCGTCGCCGACGAGCAGCAGGCCCTTCGTGTAGTGCGGCTGACGGTTGAAGGCCATCGGCAGGGCGGCGCCGCGGATCGGCGTCGTCATGTTCTCCGGGGTGTAGCCCCAGTCCTCCGGCATCGAGGCGCACCAGGCCTTGAGGACCTCGCGCCAGTCCAGCTCGCGGAACGACTTGGAGGAGTTGAGGATGCCGAGGCCGACGTTGGACGTGCCGTCGCCCATGCCGAAGATCCAGCCGTAGCCGGGCAGGAGCCGGTCCTCGCCGGGCCCGCGGCGGTCCCACAGCTCCAGCCAGGACTCCAGGTAGTCGTCGTCGTGGCGGGGCGAGGTGAAGTACGTGCGGACCGCGACGCCCATCGGGCGGTCCTCGCGGCGGTGCAGGCCCATGGCGAGCGAGATGCGCGAGGAGTTGCCGTCGGCCGCGACGACGAGCGGGGCGTGGAAGGTGACCGGGGTCTTCTCCTCGCCCATCTTGGCGTGCACGCCGGTGATGCGGCCGGTCCGGTCGTCGATGACGGGCTCGCCGACGTTGCAGCGCTCGTACAGGCGCGCGCCGGCCTTCTGCGCCTGCCGGGCGAGCTGCTCGTCGAAGTCGTCGCGCTTCCGTACGAGGCCGTAGTCCGGGTAGGAGGCGAGTTCCGGCCAGTCCAGCTGGAGGCGCACACCGCCGCCGATGATGCGCAGGCCCTTGTTGCGCAGCCAGCCGGCCTCTTCGGAGATGTCGATTCCCATGGAAACCAGCTGCTTGGTGGCGCGGGGCGTGAGCCCGTCACCGCAGACCTTCTCCCGTGGGAACGCGGTCTTCTCAAGAAGAAGGACATCGAGTCCGGCCTTCGCCAGGTAGTACGCCGTCGTCGCCCCGGCGGGGCCTGCGCCGACGACGATGACGTCCGCGGAGTGTTCGGAGAGGGGCTCGGTCACGGCGGGTTCTCCCCAGGGCTCGAAATCTGTGTGCCGGCCGGCACGGTGTACGGGCAGTCTATGAGGCGGTACTGATCAGCCCGCCGAAGGGCCGCACCGGCGCGACGACGGCCGCCCCTCAGTCCGTGAGCCGCCAGGTGTCCAGCGCGGTCGCGTGCGTCTTCGCGCCCTCGCCCGCGGGCCAGAAGTCCTCGCGCCAGGAGAGCTGGATCGCGTACTCCGTGCCGTTGTCCGCGACGTAGCTCTGGTTGACGGCGTGGATCGTGCGGCCCGCCTCGTCGGTGTACGTGTACTCCCAGATCGCGCCGTCCTGCCCCTGGAAGGTGTTCTCCTCCAGCCGGATGCGCTCGTAGTCCGACTTGTCCGGGGCGGATCTGGTGTGCTTCTCGATGTCCGTGAAGTTCTCGTACGAGGTGTAGGGCGCGTCCGTGACGACGCCGACGAGGAACTCCTCGCGGCCGGTCGATCCCGCGTAGGTGATCTGTCCGGGGCGCTCGGGGTTGACGGACTGGCGGGTCCAGCCCTCGGGCACCGCGAAGGAGAAGCCCTCGGGGTCGGTGACGCGCTCGGCCCCCGCGGGGACCGGCGACTCGTCGTCGCCCAGCGCCGTGCTGTCAGGGCTCTCAGGGCTCTCAGGGCTCTGCGACGCGACCGGGCTGGGGGCGTCGCTCCGGCCTCCGCCCGGTTCCTCGGACCGGCTGACCGAGGGCCTGTCGTCCTTGCCCGCGCCGTCCGTCTTGTCGTCACCGGTGTCCTGCCAGAGCAGGACACCGGCGGTCGCGCCACCGCCGACGACGAGGGCCGCGACGAGCGTGCCCAACCAGATCCCGACCCGCCCGCGCGTCGTGGCCGCGGGGGGCTGCTGCTGTAGGTGGACGAGGTGGGGCGCGTACGTGGGGGCGGTGGGCGGTGCGGTGGGCGGTGCGGCGGGGGTCGTGGTGGCAGCCTCGGTGGGGGCCTCGGCGACCGGCGTGGCGGGGGGCTGGGGCGTGGCCGGGGGCTGGGGCGTGGCCGGGGGCTGGGGCGTGGCCGGGGGCTGGGGCGTGGCGGGGGGCTGGGGCGTGGTGAGCGGCGCGTACGCCGGTGCGGCGGGCAGGTCCACGTGCCCGCCCGTCATCCGCAGCAGGTACGGGCCGAGCAGCGTGGCGGGGACGATCCACAGGAGCCCGAACAGCAGCAGCTCCGGGATGCTCGGCCCGAGCTCCACGTTGCCGCTGCCGCTGCCGCCGCCGGAGCTGCCGAATCCCGAGCCTCCTCCGAAGGTCTGGCCCGACAGCTCGATGCCGAGGCCGCTGAACCCGGCGAGCAGCAGGACGAGCCCGAAGAAGACGCCCGCGGCGAGGAGTTGCTCACCGCGGCCCGCGCAGCGCCGCGCGGCCAGTACGCCGAGGGTCAGCGCGCAGACCAGGCCGAGCGCCAACGCGCCCACGATCGCCCAGTCGTTGGTGACGTCGCCCAGTTCGGAGAGGCCGAACACCTCGCTCTCCTGCCTGCTCCCGTACGCGGAGCTGCTGCCCCGCACCGAGGCCTCTGCCCCGGCGCCCCAGCCGATGCCGAGCGCCGTGACCGCGAGGTTCGGCAGGATGAGCAGCGCGACCAGGAGCGGTGAGATGTCGGCGTCGTCGAGGTCGGTGAGTCCTGCCAGGTCGTCGACCTGCGCGAGGCTGATGAAGGCGACGACCGAGCAGAGCACGAGGACGACGACGAGGGCGCGCAGCGCGGTGCCGGTGGCCCTGATGAGGGACTGCGCGCCGGGGCGCGTGGTCATCCCCGCCCAGGCCGACGGCCGCGCCTGAGGGGAGGTGTCTCCCCCGCCGGCCGCCGCGTCGACGCGGTGCAACACCCCGCAGGAGACGGCGAGTCCGAGCAGCAGCGCGCCCAGCGCGGCGAGCACCGGGGACGACGACACCTCGACGCCCTCGATCTCGGGCTGCGCGAAGAGCGCGAGCGCCAGGACGCCCGCGGTCACCAGAAGCGTGACGCGGACGGCCGCTTCGAGGCCGGCGGTGCCGCCGCCACCGGCCTGGGCGGCGCCCCGGGCCGCGATGCGGTTGCGCAGCACCCGTACGCCGATGAGGAGCGCCACGATCCACAGCGCGGTCATGGTGAGCGGGACGAGGTGCAGGGACGCGGTGCCTTCGAGTGCGGTCTCCGACGTGTCCGAACCCATGCCGAGACCGTCGGTCCCGCCGAAGTCCGGCCCTTCCTCGCGGCCCGTGAACTCGAAGCCTCCGCCGACGGATTGGAGCACGAGTGCGAGGGCGATCCGCAGCCGGTCGGTGAAGTCGACGACGGCCTCGTCGTCCTGGCCGTACGCCGGGGCCGCGAGTGCGGCGGCGCCGATCAGCAGCAGCACGACCGGCCACAGGGCCGCCTGCACGGAGCCGGCCCAGTCCCCACGGAACGTACGACCGAAGAAGGCGCCTACGGGGGACGGGATGTGGGCGGGTGGGGGTGGTGAGGCAGGGGGTGTGGGGGGTGTGGGAGGCGTCGCGGGTGCCGGGGGTGTGGCGGGTGCGGGGGGCTGCTCCGGGTCGGGGAGGCGTTCGCGACCGCACTTCATGCAGAAGCGGGCCTCGTCGGGGGTGGGCGCCCCGCAGTGTGGGCAGTACGACGCCATCAAGACGCTCCGTGGACTCAGGAGTTCAGCAGGGAAGCGGACCGGCCCATAAGCGCCGCATAAATAAACGGCAGGGTCGTATCAACGGACACATCTTGCCCGGTGGCCGGTTCCCTCGGGTCCGCGGAATCGAATCCGAGTCTCAACTGGAGCGTTGTGGAACGGGCGTGGTCAGCTCTGCTTGAAGCCGCGGTGCAGTGCCACGACGCCGCCCGTCAGGTTCCGCCAGGCCACCTTCGACCAGCCCGCGTCCTTCAGCAGCGCGGCGAGCGCGGGCTGGTCGGGCCAGGAGCGGATCGACTCGGCGAGATAGACGTACGCGTCCGGGTTCGAGGACACGGCGCGGGCCACGGGGGGCAGCGCGCGCATCAGGTACTCCTCGTAGACCGTGCGGAACGGGGCCCACGTCGCGTGCGAGAACTCGCAGATCACGACCCGGCCGCCGGGCTTCGTCACGCGGTACAGCTCGCTCAGCGCGGCGCCCGTGTCCTGGATGTTGCGCAGCCCGAAGGAGATCGTGACGGCGTCGAAGGTGTCGTCCTTGAACGGCAGCTTCGTGCCGTCGCCCGCCGTGAACGGCATCCAGGGGTGACGCTGCTTGCCGACCCGGAGCATGCCGAGGGAGAAGTCGCAGGGGACGACGTACGCGCCGGCCTGCGCGAAGGGCTGCGAGGAGGTGGCGGTGCCGGCGGCGAGGTCGAGGACCTTCTGGGCGGGGCGGGCGTCGACCGCCTTGGCGACCTCCTTGCGCCAGAGGCGGGCCTGGCCGAGGGAGAGCACGTCGTTGGTGAGGTCGTATCGTTCCGCGACGTCGTCGAACATCGTGGCGACTTCGTGCGGCTGCTTGTCCAAGGAGGCTCGGGTCACCCGGCCCATTGTGTCAGGCCGGTCTTCTGCCTTGGCGACGACCTCTCTCGCCTGCGGCGGGCTTCCTCGCCGCCGTTGCGTCTGCCCCATGCGGGGGACGCGGCGGGTGCGGGCCGGTTCGTGGTTGCTCGCGCAGTTCCCCGCGCCCCTGGAGAGCCCGCCTCACCCCCACCCGCCAAGCACCGACCGCCGTGGCCACTCACGCAGTTCCCCGCGCCCCTGGAGAGCCCGCCTCACCCCCACCCGCCAAGCACCGATGACGCCGTGGTCACTCGCGCAGCTCCCCGCGCCCCCGGAGAACCCGCCCCGCCCCCACCCGCCAAGCACCAACCGCCGTAGCCGCTCACGCAGCTCACCGCACCCCCGGAGAACCCGCCGCACCCCCACCCGCCAAGCACCAACCGCCGGTGGGTCGCTCGCGCAGCTCTCCGCGCCCCCGGAGAACCCGCCCCGCCCCCAAGCACCGACCGCCGTGATCGCTCACGCAGCTCAGTTCCCCGCCCCCCTGAAGGGGCGCCCCGGCCTAGGCGGCCCCTGATGGCGCCGGAGGCGTCTTCAGGGGCGCGGGGAACTGCGCGGCCAGCCACGATGTGGCCGCAGGTGCTGGGCGGCAGATTAGGGCAGATGGGGCTAGCGGGAGCGGTAGAGCAGTCTGCCGGCTAGCACCGTTGCCACGCACGTGTGCGCGCCCCGGCGTACCAGTTCCGTGCGGTCGGGTACGTCGAAGACGGCGAAGCGCGCGGGGGTGTCCGGGGTCAGGGGTGGGAGGAGGATCAGGGGGGTCGGGGAGAAGGAGGGCGGGGACGGCAGGCGCGGGGGGCGGTGGCCCACCGCGAAGCCTGATCTGCGGAGCGCGTCCAGGGCGGGGCGGGCGCGGAGGTCACCCGCCACCGCCACCGTGCCGTGCGCCAGGAGGCGCTGGACGCCGCGGCGGGCGCTCGCCCCCAGGCGGGAGGGGTCCGCGGCGAAGATCGCGCGGGCCCGTTCGCCGCTGATGGGGTCGGCGCCCAAGGTGTCGGCCTCCCGGGGGTCCGGGTGGTACGTCGCCTCGAGGAGTTCGGGGGCGTACGGGTTCAGGAGGCCGGGGGTGAGGATGCCGGGCCAGCGGCGGACGCGGGCGGCCGGATGCGCCGCGGCCAGCTCCTCGTACGGGCCGACGGCCGCGACGACCGCGCCGTCGACCAGGACCGCCGCCTCCGGTGAGCGTTCGGCGACGTGCAGGGTGAGCAACGCGGCCTCAGTTCGTGGCCAGGAGCTTCAGCTCCGGGTGCGCCGTACCGCCCTCGATCGCCGTGGACGAGATGTGCGAGGCGACGCGGTCGTCGACCGGGTCGTTCGCCGGGTCGTCGTGCACGACGAGGTGCTCGTACGTGGTGGCGCGCTGGGCCGGCACCCGGTCCGCCGTGCGGATCATGTCGATCATCTCGCGGAGGTTCGAGCGGTGCTTGGCGCCCGCCGACGAGACGACGTTCTCCTCCAGCATCACCGAGCCCAGATCGTCCGCTCCGTAGTGGAGGGTGAGCTGGCCGGCCTCCTTGCCCGTCGTCAGCCAGGAGCCCTGGATGTGCGCGACGTTGTCGAGGAAGATCCGGGCGATCGCGATCATGCGGATGTACTCGAAGATCGTCGCCTGCGTGCGGCCCTTGAGGTGGTTGTTCTCGGGCTGGTACGTGTACGGGATGAAGGCGCGGAAGCCGCCCGTGCGGTCCTGCACGTCGCGGATCATCCTCAGGTGCTCGATGCGCTCGGCGTTCGTCTCGCCCGTGCCCATCAGCATGGTGGAGGTGGACTCCACGCCCAGGTTGTGGGAGATCTCCATGATCTCCAGCCAGCGCTCGCCGCTCTCCTTGAGCGGGGCGATGGCCTTCCGCGGGCGGGCGGGGAGCAGCTCGGCGCCCGCTCCGGCGAAGGAGTCGAGGCCCGCCGCGTTGATGCGCTGGATGGCCTCCTCCACGGAGACCTTGGAGATGCGGGCCATGTGCTCGACCTCGGACGCGCCGAGGGAGTGGATGACCAGCTGCGGGAAGTTCTCCTTGATCGCGGAGAAGTGCTTCTCGTAGTACTCGACGCCGTAGTCCGGGTGGTGTCCGCCCTGGAACATGATCTGGGTGCCGCCCAGCTCGACGGTCTCCGCGCAGCGGCGCAGGATGTCGTCGAGGTCGCGGCTCCAGCCCTTCTTGGTGTCCTTCGGAGCAGCGTAGAAGGCGCAGAACTTGCAGGCCGTCACGCAGACGTTCGTGTAGTTGATGTTGCGCTCGATGATGTACGTCGCGATGTGCTCCGTACCGGCGTAACGGCGGCGTCGCACGGCGTCCGCGGCGGCGCCGAGCGCGTGCAGCGGGGCGTCACGGTAGAGGTCGAGGGCCTCTTCCGGAGTGATCCGGCCACCTGCGGCGGCGCGGTCGAGGACGGACTGAAGCTCGGCCTTCTCGGTCACCGGGGCGTCCCTTTCGTAAGGTTCGTAAGGGTTGTGGACGGACCAAGCCAGCGTACGCCAGCACCCTGCGGCGCCCGCGACGCGGGCTCAGAGCCGGGGTCATGACACAGGCTCTCAGGCCGCGTACGACCCGAGGAGCAGTCCCACGAACGCGCCGCCGATCAGGAAGGGCCCGAAGGGGATCGCCGTCTTGCGGCCCGCGCGGCGGGCGACGACGAGCGCGGTCCCGTACAGCGAGGCCAGCAGGAAGCCGGCGAAGGTGCCGAGCAGCAGGACGCCCCACCCGTACCAGCCGAGCACGGCTCCCAGGCAGAGCGCCAGCTTCACGTCGCCGAACCCCATGCCGTTGGGGTTGATGAGGAAGAGCACGAAGTAGGCGCCGGCGAGGGCGAGCGCCCCGTACAGCGCGGCGGCCCACGAGCCGCCCTGCTCGGGCAGGAGCGTGGCCGCCCCGAGCAGCGCGAGCGAGGCGCCCGCCAGCGGGAGTGTCAGGACGTCCGGCAGGCGGTGCACGGTGAAGTCGACCAGGGCGAGCAGCACGCCGACCGGGGCGAGCAGGAGCCAGACGCCGAGCTCGGGGCGTGCGCCGGTAGTCGCGGCGAGTGCGGCGCAGACGAGGGCCGTGGTGGTGGCGGTGCCGGAGGTACGGGGCCCGTACCCCCCACCCCCGGGGCACCGGGCGAGCCCGAGCCACGAGGTGAGGGGGTGCCCTTCGGGGCACTCGGCCCGCCACGCCTCGTCGGGCGGCACGGACAGCCGGTAGGCGGCCCGCGGCACGAAGAGTCCGGCGAAGGCGCCCCAGAGGGCGCCTCCGAGGACGAGGATCGGCAACAAGGGCTACGACTCTCAGCCCGCCGCCGTGACGCCGCTGCGCCACGCCGGGAGCAGCTCGTCCAGCAGGGCCTCCGTGCGCGGCGGCAGGCCGCGCGCCCCGCTGCGGGTCATCAGGTCCGCGGCGAGCCGCCGCAGACGGTCCGGGTCCTCCGTGGCGTGCGTGGCGCGGAGCAGCTCGTTCCAGAGCCGCTCGTCGCCGGGCGCCGAGCCCATCGCCGCGTTGAGCGCCTCGATCGCCTTCTCCGCCCGCCCCTTCTCCAGGTGGAACTCGGAGAGCGCGAGTCCGATGTCCGCGACGAGGAGCGGCAGCTGGGCGTCGATGATCTCGTGCGTGAGCCAGCCGTACCGCCCCTGCGGCCGGTCGGCGAGCAGCGGTCCGCGTACGAGCACCAGCGCGTCCGTGAGCATCCGCCCGCGGACCGCCCGGTTGCCGGCGCCGCGCCCCTGCGTCGCCTCGTGGTAGAGCGAGCGCAGCACGTCCAGGTCGGAGACGACGGACTTGGCGAGCGTGAGCCGCCCGGTCCGGTCGGCGCGCAGCCGGGGCGACCCGTCGGGGTCGGTGCCGAGCCACTCGCGCAGCCGCTCGACGAGCGCGTCCCGCACGTCCTCGGTGACGCCGCGCGGCCACAGCGCGGAGGCGAGCACCCGGGGGTGCACTCCCTCGCGGTGCAGGAGCAGCAGGGCGAGGGCCTCGTGCATCAGCGGGCTGCGTTCGCCGTCCGGCGTCTCCAGGCCGATGATCTCGTACGTGCCGACGAGGCGGGCGTAGACGGCGGGCCGTCCCTGCTCGGTGACGTCGACGAGGAACGGCGGCGCGGCGCCCGTGGGGCCGTCGTCCGGTCCTGTGGGGTTGCCGGAGCCCTCCGGGTCGGCCTCCGTGAACAGCTGCACGACGGCGCGCTGCTGGGCCTCCGGCAGAGCCTGCGCGGCCAGTTCGAGCCCGAGGAGCGGGGCGAGGAGCCTGCCGTCGCGGGTGATCTCCATCTCCCAGGCGGCGCCGGGCAGGTCCCCGGACTCCGCGCCCACGAGGTAGCCGATGCCGAGGCGGCTCGCGTCGGCGGCGAGTTCGGCGAGCTTGACGGCGTCCTCGGCGCTCGGCTCGGCAGCCAGCAGCACGAGGTGCGGGGCCCAGCGGGTGTGCTGGGCGGGGCCGGTGCGGCCGGTGAGCACGGAGTCGTGCCCGGCGGCGCCGAGCGCGCCGCGCCGCTGCCGCGTCTCGGCCTCCATCGTCTCGATGAGGGCCTCGACGTCCTCCAGGTGCCGCAGCCGGTTGGGGGCGAGCGGGGTGAGGTCCTGGCCGAAGCCGACGACGGTGATGGTCATGCGGTCCGACCAGCCGTTGGTGGCGAGTTCGGCGGCGACGGACGCGAAGACGGCGGCGCGGTCGGCCTGGCTTCCGCTCAGCGAGACGATGCCGGGCACGGCCTCCAGGTTGAGGAGCAGCCGCGAGTCGTCCAGGGTGCCGAGGCAGACGAGGCCGGGGTAGGGCGCGGCCGTGTCCACGGGCTCGTACCGCTCGGCGTCGGCGCGCGACAGCATCCAGAACGTCTGGTCCTGGCCCAACTGCCAGGGCGCGGGCGGCCGTCCGGCGGGCGTGGCGAGTTGCAGGTGCAGGTCGCCGTTGCTCAGCCAGGCCGCGTACACGGTCGGCAGGGCGCGGTTCTCCTCGGCGAGCGAGGCGGCGAGCCCGCGCAGCGACAGATCGAGCAGTCGTACGCCCTCGGGGTCGGCGCCCACGAGCAGCGCGTCCTGCACGTCGGCGGCGGCACCGGTCGGCGTCGGCGGCTGCATGCCGCCGCGTCCTCCGACGGCGCCCATGGCCGACTGCCACAGGGCGTGCCGGCGACGGCGGCCGAGCGCGCCGAGCAGTCCTGCGGCGAGGAGGGGCGCGCCGAGGAGAGCCTCGGGCAGCCCGAAGCCGGAGCCTTCGGAGTCGCTGCCCGCGGTGGCGGCGGGTGCCTCGGCCGCGGGTGCCTCGGGGGTGGCCGGGGCCTGCGGCATGGCGGGCTTCTCCGGTGCGGCGGGCCGCTGTTCGGGGAGGGCGATGTGCGCGGTGTCGCGGTCGACGGAGCTGCCGCCGCCCTGCTGCTGGTCGCCCTGCTGTCCGCCGCCCTCCTGGGCTCCGCCGCCCTGCCGCTGGTCGCCCGTCCTGGAGTAGTCGGAGATCTGCTCCTTGACGTCCTCGGAGATCTTGGGTGCCTCGTCGGGCATCTCGACGAGCTCGCCGCCGTGCGCGTCCGCGGGCATCTCCATGATCCAGCCGGGCCGGATGAGGCTCGCCTCGGAGAGCTTCGAACCGTCGGGCTGCTCACGGTCCTTGTTGAGCTGGTAGATCTCCTTGTACCGGCGGCCGTCGCCGAGGTGCCGCTCCGCGACCTCCCAGAGGGAGTCGTGGTGGCGTCCCTCGGGGGGCTGAATCCGGTAGTACTTCGTGTCGCCTTCCTTGGCGGTGCCGTCGGCGTGCGCGGCGGCGTGGTCGGCCTGCGCGGCGAGTGCGTCGGCGGCGGACGCGGCGGCCTGCTGTTCCTGCCCGAAGAGGCCGGGCGTCTGCTGGGCGCTCGCGGCGGAGGCGGGCTTCTGGTTCCCCTCCAGCGACTGCCCGAACTGCGAGAGGCCCGGCGCGAAGCTGGCGGCGGTGGCTCCGACGAGCAGCACGGTGGCGACCAGCTGCCGCGCGAGCATCTGACTGCCACCGGCACCCGGCACCCGGCCCGGAATCCCGACCCCGGAGAGCGCGGCCTTCATCTCGACGAGGACGCAGGCGGTGAACTGCGCCCAGGCGAACCAGACGACGACCGTCAACACGTTGACGAACGTGCTGACGGTGATCTCCTGCTGCAGCCAGTCAAGCGAGGGCGCACCGCCCGGCAGCGGCCACCCCACGAAGACGACGAGGGCTCCGGGCACGCCGACGAGGAGCACGGCCAGCGCCACGAACGCGAGGAAGGCCTTCACGAAGTCCCCGAAACTGCGCCGGCGCCGCGGCAACGGCTGTGGCGTCCGGTTCCGCGGAGACTGCGGGTTCGGCGGGCTCGTCGAGCGTGAGGTGGTGCGCGCCATGGCAGGTGTCCTGGTGTCCTGTGGGGAGGAGTGGATGGTCAGAGGGGTCGGGTGAGCCTACTGGTGTGATGTTACGGAAGGGGTCGGACGTCAGACAGGCCCGGACGGGCCCGGGCACCGGGACGTCGGCCCGCTTCCTCCCTCCGCACCCCATAGGCCCGTTTCCTTCGCGGACCGGCTGTGCGGCCCGCGGACCGCGCTGAGCTTGCCGTTGCGCGGATCGTGGCTTCCCGTCACAGTTCCGGTACGGATCCCCCTGTCACAGTCCCGGCACGGGTGCGTCGCGCCCGCGCACCATTCACTTCCGTCTCCCCGCACCGCCCTGGTTCCTCCAAATCATGAGCCGATACTGGGCAGCAGCGTGACGTCGAAGGTGTGACGGGGGAAGAACGATGGCGGCTTACCGGGCCACGGACTGGCACGTGCTGGACCTGGAGAAGGATCCGACGCCGGGTGACCCGCACCGCGTGCGGTCGCTGGCGAAGAACCTGCACGACTTCGCCGATGACGTCGGCAAGGTCCTCCGTGACATCAAGGGGATGGCGGGCGAGGACGCGATCCTGCAGTGGGCGGGCAAGACGGCGGACGCGTTCACGGAGAAGTTCGAGGACGCCCCGGACAAGCTGAAGAAGCTCAAGAAGAGCTACGAGATGGCGGGCGACGCGCTGTCCGCGTACTGGCCCGAACTGGAACGCGCCCAGAGCCTCGCCGACAAGGCCCTGGTCAAGGGCCGCGAGGCGCAGGCGGATCTGTCCTCCGCCAAGTCGCGTCTCTCCTCGGCCGACTCCTGGGTGGAGAGGGCGGGCAAGGAAGCCGACAAGTACAAGGACGACAAGGACTCCGGCGGCTCCAAGAGCAAGGACGTCCCCAAGCCGGACGAGGACAAGGTGCGGGCCGCCACCCGCAACGCCCACTCGGCCGAGAAGGCGCAGAAGTCCGCGCAGGGTGATGTCGATGCCGCCAAGAGTGCCCTGGACGCGGCGAAGAAGATGGCCGAGGACGCCCGCAAGATGCGGGAGGAGGCCGCCGGCACCGCCAAGCGGAAGATCGACGAGGCCTCCGACGCGGGCATCCAGAACCGCAAGTGGTGGGAGGAGGTCGGCGACTGGGTCTCCGACAACTGGGACACCATCGTCGCCGTCTGCAAGGTCGTCGTCGCCGTGGTCGGCGTCATCGCGATGATCGTCGGCGGGCCCATCCTCGCCGCCATCGTGATCGTCGCCGGAGCGATCGTGCTCGCCGACACCCTCAACAAATACGCAAAAGGCCAAGCGGGCCTGATGGATGTGGCCTTCGCGGCACTGGACTGCGTACCGGGTATGAAGGGCATCACCACCGCGGCGAAACTCGGAAAGGGGCTCAAGGGTTTGAAGGGCGGACTGAAGGGCTTCAAGTCGGCCCGTACCGCGGTCAAGGACGGGGCGAAGGGCGCGTACGACCGCGTCAAGAGCAAGATCAAGGGCTGCGGTGACCCAGTCGATGTCGCCACCGGCCAGACGTTCCTGGAGGAGACGGACCTCTCGCTGCCCGGCACGCTGCCGCTGGACTTCACCCGTCGGGTCGCCTCGGGCTACCGGTCCGGCGGCTGGTTCGGCCCGATGTGGACCTCCACCCTCGACCAGCGCCTCGAAGTCGACGAGGACGGCATCGTGTTCGTCACCGAGGACGGCATGCTCCTCACCTACCCGCACCCCGAGGGTCCCGGCACGCTCGTGCTGCCCGAGTCCGGCCCCCGCCTGCCCCTCAAGCGCCTCGCCGACGGCGGCTACCGCGTGACCGACCCGGTGACCGGCATCGCCCGCCGCTTCGCCGCGCCCGGCGAGGACGACGGCGTGGCCCTGCTGACCACGATCTCGGACCGCAACCGCAACACCGTCGACTTCGACCACGACTCCGAGGGCACCCCGCGGGCGATCCTCCACAGCGGCGGCTACTACGTGAAGCTGACCGTCGAGGACGAGCGCGTCACCGTGCTCAGCGTGGCGGGCGCGGCCGACGACGGCAGCGGCGACGACCTCGTCGTCAAGCGGTACGGCTACACCGACGGCAACCTCACCGCCGTCACCGGCTCCTCCGGCCTGCCGACGCGGTACACGTACGACGAGCGGCTGCGCCTCACCGCATGGGAGGACACGAACAACAGCCGCTACACCTACGTCTACGACGATCAGGGCCGCTGCGTCGCCCAGCGGGGCATGGCCGGGCACCTGTCCCACACCTTCGCCTACGACCTGCCCGACCCCGCCCGGCCCGGCTGCCGCGTCACCGAGGTCACCACGGCCGAGGGCGCCACCTCCCGCTTCGCCGTCGACGGCCACTGCCTGGTCGTCGCCGAGACCGATCCGCTCGGCGCCACGGTCACCACCGCGTACGACGCGCTGCACCACGTCACCGCCGTGACGGATCAGCTCGGGCACACCACCGCCTACGTCAACAACGAACTGGGCCTGCCGACCGAGGTGACGCGGCCCGACGGCGCCGTCGTGCGCGTCGCCTACAACGACCTGAACCTCAAGACCGTCGTCGACCTGCCCGACGGCACCAACTGGCGGTACGCGTACGACGAGCGGGGCAACTGCACCTCGGTCACCGAGCCGTCCGGCGTGACCGTGCACAACGCCTACACCCCCGCGGGGCACCCCCTGTCGGTCACTGACGAGGCGGGCGGCACGACCACGGTGCGGTGCGACGGCGCGGGCCTGCCTCTCAAGGTCACCGACCCCACGGGCGCCGTCACGGCCTGGGAGCGCGACGCGCTGGGGCGGCCGACGGCCCTCACCGACCCCCTGGGGCGCACCACATGCCTGGCGTGGTCGACGGAGGGCCGGCTCGTGCGGCACGCGACTCCGGACGGCGCGGTGGAGTCCTGGACGTACGACGGCGAGGGCAACTGCCTCAGCCACACCGACCGGCTGGGCCAGGTCTCGACGTTCGAGTACACGCACTTCGACCTGCTCGCCGCCCGCGTCGGCGCCGACGGGGCCCGCCACCACTTCGACCACGACGCGTCCCTGCGCCTCACCCGGGTGGACAATCCGCAGGGCCTGTCCTGGACCTACGAGCACGATGCCGCGGGCCGCCTGATCGCGGAGACGGACTTCGACGGACGCACCCTGTCCTACGCCTACGACGACGCCGGCCGCCTGGTGACCCGCACGAACGCCGTCGGCGAGGCGGTCTCGTTCGCCTACGACGTACTGGACCGGCTCGTCCGCAAGGAGTCCGCCGACGCCGTCACCACCTTCACCCACGACCTGTTCGGGAACCTCGTCGAAGCGACAGGGCCCGACTGCCGGCTCGTCCTGGAGCGGGACCGTTCCGGGCGCCTGCTCTCGGAGACGGTCGACGGCCGCCGACCCCTCACGTACGCGTACGACGAGGCGGGCCGTCGCACGGGACGCACCACTCCCACGGGGGCGGCCAGCAGTTGGGCGTACGACGCGGCGGGCAACCGGAGCCGGCTCACCGCGTCCGGCCGGACCGTGGACTTCGAGCGGGACGCGGCGGGCCAGGAGGTGGGGCGGCGCATCGGGGCCGGGGCCGGTTCCGTCACCCTGGAGCGCGCCTTCGACGAGGTGGGGCGCCTCACCGGCCAGACGGTGACCGCGCCGGACGGCAGCCCGGTACAGCACCGCGCCTACACCTACCGCGCCGACGGAGCCCTCACCGCCCTCGACGACCGGCTGTCCGGCGGTCGGCGCTTCGAACTCGACCCGGCGGGCCGGGTGACGGCCGTGCACGCCCACAACTGGACGGAGACGTACGCCTACGACTCCGCCGGCAACCAGACGCACGCCGCCTGGCCCGCCAGCCATCCGGGCCATGAGTCCACCGGCCCGCGGGAGTACGCCGGGACGCACCTCACGCGCGCCGGCCGCACCCGCTACGAACACGACGCGCTCGGCCGCGTCGTCCTGCGGCAGAAGACCAGGCTGTCCCGGAAGCCGGAGACGTGGCGGTACACCTGGGACGCGGAGGACCGGCTCACCGCGGTCACGACGCCGGACGGCACGTGCTGGCGGTACGCGTACGACCCGCTCGGCCGACGCGTCTCGAAGCAGCGGCTCGGACCCGACGGCGAGACCGTGGTCGAGCGGACCGACTTCACGTGGGACGGCACGACGCTCTGCGAACAGACGACGACGGCACTGACGCTGCCGCACCCGGTCAGCCTGACCTGGGACCACGAGGGGGAGCACCCCGTCGCCCAGACGGAGCGGATCCTGCCGGCCGACGGTCTCTCCCGCGACGAGGTCGACTCCCGTTTCTTCGCGATCGTCACCGACCTCGTCGGAACGCCCACGGAACTCGTCGACGAACGCGGCGCCGTCGCGTGGCGGGCCCGCGGCACGCTCTGGGGCACGACCGCGTGGCCGGCGAACAGCTCGGCGTACACGCCCTTGCGCTTCCCGGGCCAGTACTTCGACCCGGAAGCGGGACTGCACTACAACTGCTTCCGCTACTACGACCCGGAAACCGCCCGCTATCTGACGAGCGACCCCCTGGGTCTCGCCCCCGGCCCCAATCCGGAAACCTACGTCCACAATCCGCACATCTGGTCCGACCCGCTGGGCCTGGCACCCAAGTCGTGCACCACCGAAGCGCTGCCGAACCAGCGCCAGGGGCGACGCGAGGCCATGCGCGGGGCGGGAATTCCGACCAGTCAGCAGCCGGTGAAATCCATCAAGACGGATTCCGGGTACCAGTACGTCTACGAGGTCCCCGCACCGGGCGGTGGCAAGCGGACCATGCTCGTGACCGACAACACCCTCGACGACGTGGCCGATCACGGGCCGCACTGGGAAGCGGGGCCCGCGAAGGAGCCCCTGCGGATGGACAATCACGGGCGCTACCGTGTGGTGAACCAGAAGGTGAAGATCGACTATGAGTAGTACCGCGGATGCCCTGCGCCGCAAGTTGCGGGAGCGCGAGGGCAGGACGGCCCGGCAGGAACTCCTGCGCCGGCTCGCGTCCCTGGGCGTGGACGGCGACGCGCTCTCCTGGCTGTCGCCCGAGGAGTCCGACGCCCTGGTGGAGGGCTGGATCTCCGCACTGGGCCTGCCGCCCGGCGACCAGCTGACGTTCCGCCCCCGGGACACCGGCCTCAGGACCTGGACCTACCGGGCGGGCACCCCGGCCCCCTCTCGGGTACCGGCGCCGGGTCCGGCGAAGGCCCGGGTGCCCCGCCTCCTGGTCCTCTTCGGCGACTACCGCACGATGGGCATCGCGAGCGCGGACCCGCAGTGGGTCGCCGATTGTGCGGAGCCGCTCGCCGTGGCGGACGGAAACGGCTTCGTGGCCGTCACGGAGTCTCTGGACTACGTGCTCCAGGTGGATCTGGAGGAGACCGGCGACCAGTCCGCCGACATCGAAGTGACGCTCTGGGGCGACGCCTGAGGAAGGGACGGAAACATGGGTGCCAAGGGCAAGAGCGACCTCTCGATCCCCCTCACCGACCTGGAGGACTACGGCAGCAGGCTGCGGTCCATCAAGACCCGCATGAACCGCACGAAGAAGACGTTCGAGTCCTACAAGGACGACATCGGCGACGGCGGCGTCTACGACTCCCTGGAGGACTTCGAGTCGAACTGGGAGGACGGCCGCGAGGACATCGGCCAGCAGCTGGACCAGCTCGCCGACCTGTCCGACGCGGTGGTCCGCGAGTTCAAGAAGCTCGAGGCCGACCTGACCAAGAAGATCAACGACGCGGTGAAGGAGAAGGCCGAGGGGAAGAAAGGGGAGGGGAAGAAGGGGGCGAAGGAGGAGGGGAAGGGGTGAAGGGGCGGGCTCAGCCCACCTCGTTCTCCGCGACCGCCCGGCCCTTCACCGTCACGTCCCCGCCGTAGAACATCCCGGTGAACACGGGGCTGTACGTCATCTGCACCTCGACCTCGACCTGCTGCGTGTTCGCCGTCACGCAGTGGGTGTTCGCCACGTCCGCGCCCTTGAGGCCCGCCTCCTGCACATACGCCGCGACCCGGGCGTCGCAGTTCTCGAAGTTGATGGGCGCGCCCTTCGCGCCCTCGTAGATGTCCTCCAGCTGGAGGTCCTGCGCGGCGTAGCGGGCGGCCTGCTCGGCGATGTCCGCGGCGCGTTCCCGCTTGGAGATGGAGAGGCCGCCGTCGATGACGAACGCCGCGAGCGCGAGGAAGACGAGCGCGAAGATGATGACGGCACCGGCGCCCGAGCCCCGGTCGTCGAGGCGTGTGCGACGGGACGCGATCCAGTCGCGTACGACAGCGCGACGCGTCACGCCTGCCTCCGGTACGGGTCGAGCGGGGAGCTGAAGGTGGCCTCCAGCGTCGTCGGGATGTCGAGGCCGAGCATGGCGAGTCCCCTGACCTCGCAGCTGACTTCGACGGTGAAGAACGGGTCGACCTTCTCGTCGAACCCCGTGCTCTTCTGGACGACGGAGACCGGGCCCGAGCAGACGTCGGCCAGGTCCGCCCGCGCCGCCTTGCGGGCCTCCGCGAGCGCCGTGCCGTGTTCCTTCTGGATCGATCCCGCGCGTGCGGCGTCGCGGGCCGCCCCGTCGATGGCTCCGCGGCCGTCGACGAGCTGGCCGAAGGCCACCAGGACCAGGATGAAGAGGATCATCACCGGGGCGAGGATCACCACCTCGACGGTGGAGAGCCCCCGGTCGTCACGGAGGCGGCACGCGGCCTCCCCCGGGCGGGATTTCCGCATCAGCCGTTGTCCTCCACGAACCGCTCCACGGGACCCGCCGACCGCGCGTGCACGTCCAGGTCGAGGCCGGGGAAGACCGTGGGGACCCGGGCCGTGATCTCCACGCCGACCGTGTTCTGTTCCGGCTGGATGGTCTTCACGTCGGGGCCGAGCACCAGCTTCGGGCCGAGCTGGCGGATGTAGGCGTCGGCCACGTCGCGTGCCTCGCCCCGCCAGCCGCCCGCGTTCTCGTCGGCCGTGGCGCGCGCCTTGCGGGCACCCGCCTGGGCCGCCGCCTGCGCGACGTGGTCGGCGAAGAAGTACAGCGCGAACTGCACCGTCGCGAAGATCATGAAGAAGAGCACGGGGGTGAGCAGCACGAACTCGATCGCGGTCATGCCGGATTCGCCGCGGGTGGAGGCGGCCTCCACCCTGCGGCGTACGAATCCACGCAGTCCCCGCGATCTCCGCACTCGAACCCCGTCGTCTTCCACGATGTGATGCCGTGAACGGCCGGTCAGCAGGTGCTGCCGGCGTCCGCGCCCTCGATGCAGTCGCTCACCTTGTCGGCGCCGCCCTTCAGCGCGGCGTTGATGACCGCGGCCACCACTCCGACGATCGCCACGACGACCGCCGAGATGATGACCCACTCCACGGCCGACGCGCCCCGGTCCAGCTCCCCGGAGCGGGCGCGCTGGACGCGGGTCTTCAGGAAGGTCACGAGGAAGTCGACAGCCGGGTGACTGAAGTTCCGTCCGTTCATGATGAGTTGTCCTCTCAGAGTTGGTGGGGGGAAGGAGCGCCGGCCCCCGTTGTCGCCGGCGCCATCTAGACCTGGAACACGCGCATCGCCGCAGGGAAGATGAGGAAGACCAGGAAGCCCGCGCACAGGAGCAGCTGCGCGACCAGCATCGACTGGGACTTCTCGCCCGCACTGCCCTCGATCTCGGCCAGTTCGCGGTGCCGCATCGTCTCCGCGCGGGAGGCGAGCGACTCGCGCACCTTCGCGCCGTCGTCCGCCACCAGCGCCAGGGACGCCGACAGGTCCTTCAGCTCTTCCACGCCCAGTTCCTCGCCGAGCGAGCCGAGGGCCTGCCACTGGCTGACGCCGGTGATGCGGGCGTCGGCCAGCGCGCTTCGGATACGTTGCGTCGCCCATCCGTCGGAGACCTCCGCCGCCGCCATGAGCGCCTCGGGGAGGCCGCGGCCGCCCGCGAGGCTCATCGACACCAGGTCCAGATAGGCGCCGATGACGCGGCGCAGGTCGCGCCGCTTGTCCGCCGCGTCCCTGCGTACCTCCAGGTCCGGCAGGAAGAAGAAGAGCGCTCCGAACATCAGCGCGAGCCACACCGGGATGATCGGGCTGCGGCCGACGTTGAGCGTGTAGATCACCGCGAAGAGGAACGGGCCGAAGAACACACCGGCCGCGGCCAGCAGCACCTTCGTCGCCAGGAACTTCTCCCAGCTGCGGTCAAGGACCGCGAGGTCGGCCCGGAGCGAGCGCTGTTCCCAGCCCTGCTGGAGGTAGAAGTCGGCGACCCGCTGGCCCACGCGGCCGCGCATCGTGCCGAAGCGGCCGGGGCTCTCCGTGTCGGACGTGGCCCGGTGCGACTCGTACGCCGCGCCGCGCGCCCGCATCGCGTCGATCCGGGCGACCGTCGCGACGGCGCTGCGCTTGGACGGCATCAGGGCGCGTATGAGGGCGAAGACGCCGAGACCGAGGGTCGCGCCGATCACCACCGGCATCGTCAGGCTCATCGACGTACCCCCTCGGACGGGTTGGTGTAGCCGGGCACGACCTGCTGGGCCGCGCCAGGACGGCCGAACTGCGGGGCCTGCTCGGGGCCGCCGGGCACGGGTGTGCCGCCGGGTCCCCGGGGGCGTACGAACTGCACGCCCGGCTCGTCCTTGACGAGGAAGCGGTCCGGCGTCTCCACCGTCGACAGCTTCCGCAGCCACCAGAAGCCGAGTGCGAACAGGGCGCAGACCATGGCGAGGACGAGCTGGCCGACGGGTGTGCCGTACGGCTCGACGAACTCGCGGTTGAAGATGGACAGGCCGAGGACGAAGGCGATGGAGACGGCGACGACGATCTGCACCGAGCGGCGGGTCGAGGCGCGCTGCGCCATGACGCGCTGGCGCATGTCGACCTCTTCGCGCGCCGACTTGGCGAGCGCGCCGAGGACCTGGCGCAGGCCGGGGCCGCGCAGCTTGGCGTTGAGGATGAGCGCGGCGACGATGATGTCCGCCGAGGCGTCGTCGATCTCGTCGGCCAGTATCTGCAGGGCCTCGGGGAGCGGGGTGCGCGCACGGAGGCGGTCCACGAGGGCGTCCAGGTGGGGGCGGAGCACGGGGGCGGCGGCCCGCGCGGACGCGGGGATCGCCTGCTCCAGGCCGACCGCTCCCGCGATGGTGTCGCGCAGCGATTCGGTCCAGGCGGCGAGGGCCTCGACGCGCTTCATCTGGGCGCGTTCCTCGGCGGCGCCGCCGAACAGCTTGTCCCAGAAGAAGACGAGGATGCCGGACGCGATGCCCGCCACCGCCCAGCGGGTGAGGAGCAGGACGACCAGGCCCACGCCGATCGCCGCCGAGCCGCGCCGGCCCACGAAGCGGACGAGTTCGCTCGCGCGCTCACTGGCCCGGTGCTTCTCGTGCTCGGGCTTGGGCGGCAGGCCGCGGACGGCGACGGCGAGCAGCGCGAGGCCGCCGCCGGCGGCGACTCCGCAGCCGAGTGCGTACAGGACGGGCAGCGAGAAGACTCCGCCCATGGAGCCCAACCCGTCGAGAGCGGCGAGTGTGGTCGTGTCGTGCTGGTTCATGTCGTGCTCACCCCCACTGCCCGGCGGGGCGGTAGCCGAACGCGGCCAGGTCGTCCATGCAGGCGATCGGCGCGTGCGCGACGACCCGGCCGTCGGGGGCCTCCGCGAAGACCTCGCTGGACAGGACGCGGCCGTCGACGCCGTTGACCTCGCGGACCGAGGTCACCATGCGCTGGAGCTTGCCGCCGGTCTGGTAGTTGTTGCGCCGCTGGATGAAGACGACGAAGTTGACCGCTCCCGCGACGAGCATCTGGCTCGCCTCGATGGGGAGCCGCTCGGACGCCTGGAGCGCGTACGTCGAGATGCGGTTGAAGACCTCGCTTGAGCTGTTGGCGTGGATCGTGGAGAGCGAGCCGTCGTTGCCCTGCGACATCGCGTTCAGCATGGTCACGATCTCGTCGCCGAGGACCTCACCGACGATGACGCGGGAGGGGTTCATGCGGAGGGAACGGCGGACCAGCTCGGCCATCGAGATCTCGCCCTGGCCCTCGGAGTTGGGCAGGCGCTCCTCGAAGGCGACGACGTTCGGGTGCAGGTCGGCGAACTGGTCGAGGCCGAGCTCCAGGGCCCGCTCGACGGTCACGAGGCGCTCGTGCGGCGGGATCTCGTTGGCGAGGGCGCGCAGCAGCGTCGTCTTTCCTGCGTTGGTCGCGCCCGCGATCATGATGTTCTTGCGGGCCCGGACGGCGCAGGCCAGGAAGTGACCGATCTCCGGCGTCAGCGTGCCGTTGCCCACGAGGTCCGACATGAAGACCTTGCCCATGCGGGCGCGGCGGATGGAGAGCGCGGGACGGCGCGTGACGTCCATGACGGCCGACAGACGGGAGCCGTCGGGCAGGCGCAGGTCGAGCTGCGGGTTGGCGGAGTCGAAGGGGCGGGACGACAGACCCGAGTACGCGCCGAGGACCTGGATGAGCTCGACGAGCTCCTCGTCGGTCTCGGCGACCGGGTCGGCCTTCGCCTCGCGGCCGTCGGCGTATCCGACGAAGACCTGGTCGCAGCCGTTGATGTCGATGTTCTCGACCTCGGGGTCGTCGAGCAGCGGCTGGAGCCGGCCGACGCCGAAGAGCGCGGCGTGCACGGCGGCGGCGTACTGCTCCTCGGTCTCCGCGTCGAGGGGGGTGCGCCCGGCGTTGATCTCCGCGCGCGCGTACTCCTCCAGGATCTGCGCGATGACGGCGCGGGCGTAGTGCCGCTCGTCCTCGCCCGACATCGGGGTGACGCCGGACACCTGGTCGAGACGGCGCTGCTCGGCGATGCGGTCACCGGCGTCCTGCCGGAACCGCTTGACGAGCTGGTGATCGACGGGTGCGCTCATCGGCCCGTCCCCGGCGTCTGCGCCACGGGGTTGGTCCAGGCGGCGCCGTACTGCTGGTACAGGTCGACGGTCACCTTGCGCGCGGAGCGGATGAGCAGCGACTTGTCGAGCCGCCCGCGGCGGCGTCCGGCCAGCTGGTCGGCGCCCGCCGGGTCGTCGGCGAGCGTGCCCACGACGCGCGCGCCGGTCTGCGCGGCCATCAGCATGTCGTTGACCTGGTGGACGAGCTTGGCCGAGGCCGACGGATCGGCGATCAGGAGTACGCCGATGAGGGGCTGCGCCAGGGAGGCCGCACCGCGCGGGCCGCCGTGCAGCTTGGTGGCGAGGGCCGCCGCGCGGTCGCGGACGCGGGCGATCGCCTCGGGCTCGGTGCGCGAGACGAGCAGCACGAGCGCCGCGTGCGGGAACAGCTCGACGGCGGGCCCGTCGCCACTGATCCGGCCGCAGTCCGCTATCACGTCGGCGGGCGCGTGCGGGGAGTCGGCGAGCTGGGAGAAGGCGCGGCCGAGGGTGGGCCAGAGCCCGGCGAGACCGGCCGCCTGCTCGGCGATGCCGAGCCCGACGAGCACTTCCAGGCCGCCGCTCAACGGCTGGGTGTGGTCCCAGAGTTGGTCGGGGACGAGGCCGCGGCGGGCGGTGGCCGCGATGGAGAGCATGCCGGTGTTGGGGTTGAGCGGGCCGCCGTGCGCGGCGGCGCTGCGGTAGACCAGGTCGCCGCCCGCGGGGTCGGTCTCCGCCACGAGCACGCGGCGCGGCCAGACGGCGGCGAGCGCGACCGCGGCGGTGGTGACGCCGGGGGAACCCTTGTCCGCGGCGAGAGCGATGAGCGCCATGTCTCTTTTACTCGCCTCTAGTTGTTGTCGTCGGAGATGCGGGCGACGACGGCCTTGCCCTCGGACGCCGCGCTCGCCAGAGCCGCGGCCTCCTCCTGCGGGACGACGAGGGTGATGTTGAGGTTGCCGGTGCTCACGGTGGCGTCGCTCCTGGCCGCGACGTTGTTCACCTTGGCGTCGGCGACGAGGGGCGTGCCACTCGCCGAGCCGCTGCTGCCGCTGCTGCCGCTGCTCGACCCCTTGCCGGTGGAGGTGCCGGAGAGGACCGGGAAGACGGCGACGGTGTCGCCGCTCTTGATGTCGGAGGGGTACTGGCCCTCCTTCAGGGAGAGGCCCACGGATGCCTTGCCCGCGGGCAGGCCGCTCTTGGCGCCGAACATCTCGCCGACCGCGACGACGCCGCCGGGGATGGTGCTCTTGGCCTTGAGCTTGGTGAGCGCGCCCCGCTGCTCCCACGGGACGTAATTGATGGAGTCGTCCTCGGCGACCATCACGCCGGTGATGTTCACGTTCTCCTTGGCGGATTCCCCGGCCTGGATGGGCTTGGTCACCTTCACGACCTCGATCCGGTCGCCCGCGCGCAGCACGAGCACGGTGGCGCCGAGCGCGCCGAGGAGGATGAGGAGGACGGCCAGCGCGGCCAGTGCCGGCTTGCGCTCGCGAGGCGGCGCGGGAAGGCGCTCACCGACGCCCGGCTGAACCGGTGCGGCAGAACGGTTGTTGCCCGCCCCCGCACGCTCCTGGATCTTCACGCAACTGCTCCCCGCACACCCAAGAAGATTCGGTCAATTTCCGTCATTCATGACACTCGCGGCTTTCCCGCCGCGCCGTGGAGTGACTGTTCAGTCCAGGCCCAGTGTCAAGTCATCGCACCGTATCAGCAGCACATAAGCCCCTCAAGGCGCGTTAAAGATCGCGAACCTCACAGCTCTCATCGTTATGCACGCGCAATCCGCACTCCCTGGTTCCCCTGCCGCTCCCGGGTCCCGGGAGACGGACATATGTGTGCGTACGCGAAGTCGGATCTCGCGCACAACAGGCCGCGGACGCCCCGGCGATGAGGACCGCACACGGTCCGCGCGAGGCCCTCGCGAGATCCCCGCGAAGCCCGTGCCATGATCCGTCAGCCTCAAGGGTGACGCCCCGGAGGCCGGGCCCGGTTCCCGCCCCGGAAGGCGGACCTCCCCACACCGCCCGCCTCTCCGGCATCACCTGCCGCCTCACTCGCGAAGGGACTCGGCTCCACCATGGGCACCCCCACCGAACACCCCCCACTCCTCCCCATAACCCACGCAACCCTGGCCGCGGACCCGAGACTTCTGGCAGCCGTACGGGACGTCGGCGCCCGGCGCGGCTTCGACTACACGGACGACGCGGCGACGGCGGCCCTCCTGAGCGAGCGCCGGAAGGCCGTGCGCGGGGCCGGGAACAGCGCGCCGGGCTGGCTGGGCGCGCTGGCGATCGTCGCGGGCGTCTGCTGGCCGTTCTTCGCCCCCGCGGTCCCCGCCCTGGCGGACAGGCCCCGGGGCGTCCTGTTCGGCCCGGCGGCCCTCCTGCTCGTCCTCGGGACCTGGCTCTGGGTGCTCGTATGGCGGCGCTGGAAGCGGGAGTTGCTGCATCCGCTCCTGACCGGCTACCGCGAGGTGATCGGGCTCGCGCAGGCGCACGGGGCGCCGGTGACACACATCCCGGACTGGCTGGTGGGCCGCTCGGACAACGGGAGCGGGAAGGGATCGGCGCCGATCCCTTCGTACGAGGGAGTGGGCGCCGCGCACCCCTCGCACGAGGGGACAGGCGCCTCACACCAGACATCTGCCCCCTACGCCCACCCCGCCCCTTCCGCCGCGAATGTCGCCATACCGGCCAAAACGCACGCTGTCACGGAATATGAGGCGCGGGCCGACGAAGGCGGCTGGCACGACGAGGCGGGCTGGATGCTCCTGTTCGCGGGCGGGATCGGCGTCGCCTGGGGCTACACGCAGGAGGCGCCGGTCGGCTATCTGGCGGGCCTTCTCGTTCCACTGGCGATCGTGACGTGGCTGGCGGGCAGCCGCCAGGGCCGGGAGAAGCGGCGGCTGCGCGAGGAGGCGGTGGCCTACGTACGGGCGCTGGCGGCGGCGCAGGCGGCAGGGGCGCGCGTCCCGGAACTCTCACCGGTCCTTGCGAAGTTGCTGGCCGAGGAATCGGGCGAATCCAGGGAATGAGCCCGCGCGATGAACCCGCCCCTTCCATTCCCCCTCTCACCTTTCGGCGCGAGGGGCACCGGCCGAGGTGGTTGAACGGCTAAGCAATTGCCGTACCGGCACACGCGGTTGACGCCATTTGGTACGGACCTTTCGCGCGTGCGGAGTGAAATCCGCAATACCTGTCACACGGTTCGCACGAAAGAGAAGCACCCCCCATGAATACCCCCACAAGAACCACTTTCCAGGGAACTCGCACGAGGGCCCTCCCCCGCAAGTCCTCCGTCGCCGCCGGTCTCGCCGCGACCGGCGCGGCCCTGGCGATGATCGCCACGTCCGCCCCCTCCGCGCACGCGATCATCGGCGGCACCGAGGTCCCCAACGACGCCTACCCGTTCATGACGGCGGTCCTGGAGAAGGGCGCGGGCAGCGCGCTCGACCGCCAGTTCTGCGGGGCCAGCCTGGTCGCGCCGGACATGGTCGTGACGGCGGCGCACTGCCTGGTCGACGACGCGGGCAAGCCGGTCAAGCCGAAGTCCCTCCAGGTGGCGGTGGGCCGCACGGTGCTGTCCTCCAAGCAGGGGCAGATACGCAACATCGCCAAGGACGGCGTGGCCGTGCACCCGCGCTACCTCAAGGGCAAGGAGGCGTACGACGTGGCCTTCCTCCAGCTGGAGAAGCCCGTCCGCGGCATCTCCGCGGTGGCACTCCCCACGCAGGGCACCGACGCGCTGATCCGCCCGGGCCAGAAGGCGACGGTCGCGGGCTGGGGCAACACGGACACGGAGCTGACCCACACGCCGGACCGCCTGCGCCAGGTGAGGGTCCCGATCCTCTCCCACGCGGAGTGCGGGACGAGCTACAAGGAGTACGACGCGAAGGTCAACTTCTGCGCGGGCGTCGAGACGAAGGACTCCTGCCAGGGCGACAGCGGCGGCCCCGTCTTCCGCAAGGTCCCCGGCCGCGAGGCGCCCATCCTGATCGGCGTCGTCTCCTACGGCGACGGCTGCGGAGCGCAGGGTGCCCCCGGCGTCTACACGTCCCTGAGCTCGGCGAAGCTCTGGAAGACGCTGGACGAGTCGCCGTCGGGCAAGAAGATCAAGCGGGCGCTGAACCGCCGCTGACGGTGAGGTGACCACGCCGGCCCGGGGCGCGCGGCCACGCCGCCCCGGGCCGTGCGCTCAGCCGCGCTCCCCCGTCACCCACGCGACCATCCGGTCGACGACCGCGGCGAGTTGTGCCGCGTCGGCCGGCCGCAGATGCTCGTCGGTGACGCGCCCGTCGGCCAGGTCTCCGAACTGCAGCTGCGCTTCGCCGGAGTTCCACACCGTCAGTTCGGCTAGCCGCTCCGGACCGTCGACGCCGAGGGACGCGCCCTGCTTGGCCCGGCCGGGGGCCGCGCCCTGCCAGGTGACCTCGTAGCCCGATGTGCCGGGCCCGGCGGCCAGCCGGTCGTACAGGGTCCGCAGGTCAGCCGGCTGCACCAGGGGATTCCTCGGCGAAGCGGAACGTCGACGTCACCGCGTCGAAGATGTCGAAGAAGGAGTCCGCGAGGTCGAGCACCTGGCTGCTGCCCGAGACGAGGGCGACCTTGCCCTCCTGGCCCGGGACCGGGATGAACGTCTGCATCAGGACGACGCGGATCGTGCGCTCGTCGCCGGGTACTGAGATGTCCTCGACGCCGTGTGTCCGGGCGGCGCGGCCGACGCCCGGGATGTCGACCGTCGTGACCTTCCGCCACGCGTCGCCCTCCCGCCTGGCCTCGCGCACGCCGAGCTGGGCGACGATGCGGTCCGGGTCGGTGGGGAGCACATCGCCGTCCGGGGTGCGGGCGCCGACCAGGGAGACGGTGACGGAGCCGGTGACCGGGGTGTCGCCGCCGAAGCTCTCCGCCATGCAGCCGCAGTACAGCGCGCCGGACTGCCAGGCGTCCTTCGACGCCTTGCGCAGGAACGCCTCGAAGGTCTCCCGGTGCGGGGCCAGTTCGGGGCGGGCGCGGACGCGGTCGTTGATCATCTGCCGGATGGCGGCGTCGCGCGACTCGGGCCGCACGTCGAACTCCCACCACGTCTCCGGCACCTTGATGCTGAATCCGCCGCGGGCGATGGTCTGCGGTGCTGTGTAGCGGGCCATGGCCGGCACCCTCTCCGTCCCCGGTCCGTTCCCGGTCCGGCTGTTCCTGGGCCGCCAGCCTAAGGGGCCGGACCCCGGGTGCTACTCGCCGGTGGTTCCGTCGATCCGCTCCCTGAGCAGGTCCGCGTGGCCGTTGTGGCGGGCGTACTCCTCGATCATGTGCGTGAGGATGTAGCGCGCCGAGTACGTGTCGCCGCGGAAGTCGACGGTGACGTCGAGGGAGTCCAGGGCGTCCACGAGCGCGCGGGAGCGGGCGCACTCCGCGTGCCAGACCTCGAACGCCTCGTCGGGGTCGGCGTCCGCCACCTCGAAGTCGGCGTGCTCGCCGGGGAGACGGCCCTGCCAGTTGGACCTGAGCGCCTCGCCGTTCAGCACGTTGCGGAACCAGCTGCGCTCGACCTCCGCGAGGTGGCGCACCAGTCCAAGCAGCGACATGTCCGACGGCGGGACGGCCCGCTCCTTCAGCTGCTCGGTGGTCAGCCCCGCGCACTTCATCGCGAGGGTCTCGCGCTGGTACTGGAGGAACGCGGTGAGCGAGGCGCGTTCGCCGGCGGGGGCGTACGGGGGCTCGGTCCTCGGCGGGGCCTCGGTGCCGGAGGGGGCGGTCCCAGTGGGAGCAAGGGTCTCGTCGGGCATCGGGCCATCATGCCGGACGACTTCCGGGCCCACTCCGTCAAGTCCCGGCAAAGAGGATGCATGCTACACGTTAATGGGCCCAAAGTTCTCGCCAAGTCCCCTCCCTCGACTTGGATCAAGGGAGGCCGACGGTCGACGATCGACGGGTCCCACGTGCGCCCGTGCCACCGGCGGCACCGGCCTCGTACTCGCCCATCACACAGGGGAACCGGTCCGACACATGAGTGACCTGCGGCTCGACGGAACGGTCTTCGAGGATCTGAAGAGGACGTTCAGCTCGGTCAGCGACCGGATGGACGCCGCCCGGCGCACGCTCAGGGGCACCGTCGGCGCGGGCAAGCTCGTCGAGGACGTGCACGAGTTCGCCGACGAGTGGGGCTACGGCATCAAGCAGCTCGGCAAGCACACCCAGGGCGCCGTCAAGATGATCAACAAGATCGACGACGAGTTCAGCAAGCTGGACCGGGCCCTCGCCGAATCGCTCAAGTCGACCCGGAAGAAGAGCAAGTAGCGTGGGTACCAGGCGACCCGACTTCCCCCACATAGGCTGGGACCCCACGCCGGGTGACGTCGAGGACACGCGGGCACTGGCCAAGAAGCTGGGCGGACTCGCCTCCGAACTCGGCACCGCGGTACGGGACCTGGAGCGGATCGAGTGCGGCGCCTGGAAGGGCAAGGCGGCCCTCGCCTTCACCTCGTACATCGGCGAGGACGTCACCCCTCTCATCCGCAAGAGCCACGAGTCCTTCGACAAGGCCTCCCGGGCGCTGCACCGGTGGGCCAAGGAGCTTGCGGACTTCCAGGACGAGGCCGACCGCCTGGAGAAGAAGGCCGGCGACAAGCTGGACGCCCGCTCCGAGGCGAAGCCCGACAGCGAGGAGTCCGCCAAGGCGTCGGGCGACGTCGACGGAGTCATCGGCGACGTCCACGACCTCGAGGACCGCTATGCCAAGGCCGCCGGGGCGATCAGCAAGGAGCTCGACAAGGCGGGCGACATCGCCCCGAACGAGCCCGGCTTCTGGGACAGGCTGGGCAAGGGCATCGCGGACGCGTGGGACGCCACCGGCGACTGGTTCGAGGACCACGCTGACCTGATCAAGGAGATCGGCGACGTACTGAGCCTGATCAGCAACGCCCTGGGCGTCCTGGCCATCATCACGGCCCCCTTCGAGCCCCTCGGCGCCATCTTCGCCGTCGGCGCCATGGCGACCAGCGGCGCGGCACTGCTGACCCATCTGACGGCCAAGGCGGCTGGTGCGGACGTGAGTTGGACGTCCATGACCTTCGACGCTCTCGGCGTCCTGCCCGGCGTGAAGGGGCTCACCGGAGGGGCCGCGCTCGCCAAGGGGACCAGCGCCGCCGCACGGGCCTCCCGGCTCGGCGCCGGCTACCGCGGCGTGACGAGCGTCGGCAAGGCGTACAAGCTCTTCGGGCCGCTGAAGGCCACACCCGTCGTCAAGCTCGGCGAGGGCGGCAGCCGCCTGCGGCTCGCCGCGGAGAGCGGACTGCAGAACTTCAGGGGCGGGCAACTGGCGGGCACCAAGACGCTCAACACGATCGGCTCCAAGCTGCCGTTCGTGAAGAGCGATGAGCTGCTCGCCCCGATGAGCAACGGCGGCCGCGCCCTGGACGCCGCCATCAAGTCCGGCCTGACGGGATACAAGGGCTACACCATCGCGCACACCGATTACGGAAACTGAGGGCCGGTTCCATGAACGCCACCGCACCGCCCCTCACCGTGGACATGGCCTCGCTGCCGCCCATGACCTTCGATCTCCCCGAAGGCATGCACGCCATCGAGATCTCTGCCGACGCCGAAGAACGCGCTGAAGTCGTACGGCAATTCGTGCGCGACGTCTATCCGCAGGGCGAAGAACCGCTCCGGGAGGCCTTGAACGCGTTGTACGCCGAGACGGCGGAGGGAATGCTGGCCGGTGGCGTCGCCTTCTTCGGCATCGGGTTGTACGAGATCGAGGGCGGCGGCGTCGCGCACTGCTCCCTCACCCTGTCGGTATTCGAATCCGGCTCCGTCGACCAGGAGGTGGTGGCCCAGGGCATCCGGGCCACGCTCGGCACCGAGCCCCTGAACGACGTGACCTGGCTCGACCTTCCCTGCGGGCCCGCCGTTTCGGCGATCTCCCTGCGGCGCCTCGTCATCGACGGCCGATTCACGCGGAGCGGGACGGACGAGGAACTCGTGATGGGCCAGTTCCAGGTGCACATCCCCTTTGGGAACGGCCCTTACACCGCGGTATTCACGCTGGATACGGCGTCCATGGAACAGTGGGAGGAATTCACCCATGCCGTCGCGGGCATCGTGGGGACCGTGGCGTTTCCCGCAGTTTCCGACGGTGGCATCTCCGACGGCGGCATCTCCCACGATGGCATCTCCCACGATGGCATCTCCCACGGTGGCGTCTCCGGTGACGGTGGGCTGAATGGTGCCGGGGACCCGCGGAAAGAAACGGTGCGCTGATGGACTGGTATCCGAACGCCGATGAACAGCTGCTCCTGCGCACCTCGGCCAGGTTCGCCACGGGGCTGGCGCCCGCGGTATCCGGCTCGCGGTGGTTCCGGGACTCGGAGCGGGCGGACATCCAGGCCGCGTTGGAATCGGCGGGGTGGCCCGCGGGCCCCACGTACGAGCTGCGTTCCGCGGGTGACAAGGCGGCCCGCCGTACCGGCCGCGCCCTGCTGGTGGGCATCCCGCTGATCGCCAACCTGATCGCGAACCTCGGCGGAGCCGCGGGCACTCCCCTGGGAGAGGTGCCGGGCCGGGGCAGGCCCGAGGAGCCCGGGAACGAGGTGGACGACTTCCCCGTCATGTGGGCCGCGCCCGGCACCCTCGCCAGGACCGTCCCCTGGCAGCTGGACCCCGGACGGCGCCCGGAGGGCTGCGCGACCGACCTGGTCCTGACGGACCGCCGCCTCCTCTTCCTCGCGACCCGCAGGGGCAGCCTGAAGGCCGACGTACTCGGCGAGTTCACGCGCGGGTCCGTCACGGGGGTGCGCCGCATGCGGTTCAGCGAGCTCGGCGCGGATGTGCGCGTCACGTTCGCCGACGGTTCATGGGTACGGCTGGCCGTCGGCAATCCGGACGACGCCGAGCGGCTCGGCCAGGTCCTCGACGGCTCTGTCCACCTGCTCACGGAGAGCGAGCTGTCCGAGGGGCAGTGGGAACGGGTGACACGCTTCATGGCCGACCTTCCCAAGACGGCGCACCCGCCGACGTACAGCCGCCTGGGCAGCGGCGTCACGCTGGTCGAGACCCGGGTTCCGGTGAAGGCGGGGACGGGCCTCTTCGATACGCACTCGATCGTGATGGACGACGCGGGAGAGCCCGCGGTGCCGGCGCCCGGCGATCTGTGAGCACCTCGTCCGCCCCTGCCACCTCTGTCACCTCTGCCGCCCCTGCCGCCCCTGCCGCCCCTGCCGCCCGCACAGTAAAGTGCCGCGGACGCACGCCGACGCCCGACGTCCGTCCACCGACAGGAGCCTCAGCCCTCATGAAGCGGACCCGAACTGCCCTGGCCGCGCCCGCTCTCGTCCTCGTCGCCACGATGGCCCTCAGCGGGTGCGGGGACTCCGACTCGGATTCGTCCTCCTCGGATTCCTCGGACTCGAGGTCCGACTCGAAGGGGTCCGCGAAGTCCCCGGGGTCTTCGGAGAAGACCGCCGACCCGGCCGCCACGCTCAGCCGTGCCGCCCTCACCAAGAACGAGGTCGAGGGGTACACGGTCAAGAAGCCCGACACGAAGTACGCGTTCGCCACGGCACAGGACCAGGTCAAGCTCGACAAGGCCGTCTGCGCCCCGCTCGCCTACGCGACGAACCAGCTTCCCCTCGGCACCCCGAAGGCCGACCTGATCCGCCTCGCCACGGGAGCGAAGGGGCCCGCCGACTTCACGTACGTCACGCTCGCCACCTACGCGAGCGGCGAGGCGAAGACGACCCTGGCCGACCTCTCCAAGGCGGTCCGCTCCTGCGGTACGGGCTTCTCGGCCAAGGCGAACGGCAACTCGGGCTCGTACTCCTCCGTCACCGCCGAGAACGCCCCCACGCCGAGCGGCGCCGACGAGTCGCTCGCCTTCAGGGTCACGACGAAGTACAAGGGCGTCACCCACACCATGCGCGCCCAGGCGGCCCGCCACGGCGACACCATCGCGGTCTACTACGCGGTGGACGGCATGGCCTTCACCCAGGCGCGCCCCGGCAACGCGGAGATCGGCCGGGCCGTGGTGAAGACGCAGAGCGCGAAGCTGCCGTAGCCCTTCAGCTCCTTCCGCCGGCTCCTTCCACCCGGCTCCTTCCACCCGGCTCCTTCCACCCGGGTGGGGCGGCGCGGCTGGATCTCGCGGGGCGCGGCTGGGAGCAGGCGCGGGCTTTCGGACACGGGAGGAGCGGGTCCGCCGGCCCCGGCCGGACCTCGGTCAGCCGATCGGTCCCCAGTCGCGCCGCGGCCGCTCGGCCTCCGCCGTGGTGCCGCTCGCGGGCGGCGCCGTACGCCGTCGCCCGGACCGCGCATCGCTGACCAGGCTCCCCGAGCCCCAGCCGCGTCACCCACCCGACGCGGTCGGCGAAAGCGCCGAAGGTCAGTCCCAGGCGACGATCTCCTGGCCCCGATACTTCCCCAGAACATCCAGAGAACGGGCCCCGGAACGGGCACGTGATCATGGCAAAGTAGTGCCCCGCGCAATGCGGCACCCGGCTTGAGTACCGTATGGATCGCGCCAACGGGGCCGAGATGCGACACAAATCCGGCAAGCGCGGCAAGTACGGCAGGACAGTAAGAACGGGGAGACATGTCCGGATCCGACCTGGTCGTCGACTTTCAGCTGCTCAACAAGTCGTCCAGCCAACTGAGCGCCATCCAGACCGAGTTCAAGAACCTCGGGGAATGGAAGGACGACATCAAGTCCGCGGTCGGCGCATCAGACATCAAGGATGCGATGGGCGACTTCGTCGACAACTGGGACAAGAACCGCAAACGCCTTCTCGAATCCCTCGAAGAGGTCGGGAAGATGGTCGACAACACGCGGGACGCGTTCAAGAAGCTGGAAGACCAGTTGTCGAAGACCGGCAAGAAGAAAGAGAAGTAGCCGCAGCGGCTCACGGACACTCGAAACAGCCGGAAAAGCCAGAAGAGCCAGAAGAGCCAGAAAAAATCGGGGGAGAGAGAAATGGCACGACCCAAGGACTGGCAGCCGCTGCGCGAGAGCGACCCCGTGCCGGGTGACCCCGTGGCGGTGCGCGAGCAGGTCAAGCACATGAAGAAGATCGCCGAGTACCTGCGCACGCAGGCCGAGGCGCTCAACGCCATGGCGGACGCGGACAACCTCAAGGGCAAGTACGCGGAGAAGCTCGGTGAGGACTCCCGCGCGCTCGGCCGCAAGCTCGACGAGGCCGAGGACCGCTATCGCGAGGTCAAGGGCCATCTTTCCGGCTGGGCCGAGGATCTCGAAGGGTTCCAGAAGCGGGCGGACAAGGCGCTCGGCGACGCCAAGGACGCCCAGCGCATCATCGACACCCACGAGAACAAGCCCGACGCCGACAAGAAGGACAAGGCCGGCGACAACGGCGACAACGACGGCAAGGACAAGAAGGGCGACAAGGGTTCCGACACCGAGGACCCGGCCCTGAAGAAGGCCAAGGAGGATCTGGCGGACGCCCGGGGGCGCCTCAACTCCGCGGCCGGGGACTACGACGAGCGTGCGGGCCACTACGCCGGCAAGATACGCAAGTCCATCGACGACGACATGAAGGACAGTTGGTGGAACGACTTCAAGGCCTGGGTCGCCGACGCCGACTGGATCGGTGACTGGGCGGACAAGCTCAGCTGGCTCGCCACGGTCGTCGGTATCGCCGCCATGTTCTTCCCGGCGCTTGGTGTGATCGCGCTCGCCCTGACGGCCATCGTGGCCGTCGCCCACCTGGTGCAGGCGGCGACAGGCAACGGTTCATGGTTCGACGTCGTCATGGACATCGGCGCGCTCAAGATGGCGCGCAACGGCGTGAAGGCCGCCAAGGCCATCAAGGCGTTGCAGCAGAGCTCCCGCAAGACCGCCGCGGGAGTGGCCAAGGAGGGCGCCGAGTCCAGCGCGGCCGCGACCCGCAAGAACGCCATGAAGAACGCGGCCAAGGGCGAGAAGAAGGGCGGTGGCAGGTCGGGCGGCGACCGCCAGCGGAACCGGGCCCGCCGCCTCAAGATGGAGCAGAAGAACCGCACGGCCGGCAAGAAGGCGGGCGAAGAGGTGCGCGAGGCCGAGATGCCGCAGATCACCGCGCAGGAGAAGGCCGGTGTCCTGGGCGACGCGAAGCTCGGCCAGCAGATGAAGGACATCAACAAGTGGCGTGACACCTACCCGGACAACACCAAGCTGGCGGACAACGCCCGCGAGGCCGCGCGCCAGAAGGACGTGCTCCGGGGGTCGTGGGCGGTCGGCACCGGTCTCGACGCCGCCGACAAGAGCGGCGACGCGGTCTCGGACGGCGAGTACAGCAGGATGAAGGACCGTATGACGCAGCCGCTGGGCTCGCGGTGGTGAGGAAGGGCGAGGAAGACGGCAGGTCGATGGCCAAGAAACGATCCGCCGGGGCGGACGACTCGCGGGGTTCCGACGGTGCAGACGGTGCAGACGGTGCGGGCCGCGCAGACGGTACCGGCCGCGCGGACGGCGCCAACCGCACCGACCGCACCGAACGTGCCCGCGGGGCCGACCGTGCCCGCGGGGCCGAACGGCGGGTGGCGCTGCGGCTCGGCGTCTTCCGGTGGGTCTTCCTCCTCTCCATGCTGCGCATGTTCGCGGCGCCGGCGACCGAGGACTTCTTCGACGAGCAGCTGGTGCCCTGGCCGACGTGGGACTGGGTGCTGTGCGCACTCGTACCCGTACTCCTGATCTACGTCTCGCGGCGTCCCGACGACTGGCGGAACCTGCGGGAGGACCACAGCCTCATCAAGTGGGCGCTCGTCCTGTATCTCTTCTACGCCCTCCTGGGAGCCATCGGCATGGGCCACGCGGTTCTCTGGATCGCCGTCGCCACGTCCCTCGCCGGTCTGGCCTGGATGTGGCATCTCAACCACAAGGAACAAGCACGTGCTGCCTGACCAGACCGAGTCGTCCGCCCCGGAGACACCGGCCACCGGCTACCGCATCCTCCTGCCCTCCGAATGGGCCCAGGTCCCTCTGCGCCACGGCACGGAGGACGCCGTCCGCCGCATCCTGGACGAGGCGTACGCCCGCATACCCGCCGACGCCCCGCGCGACAGGATCGGCCCGTACAAGCGCGAACTGGAACGCCGGTTCCGCGCGTCCGTCGCCGAGGCCCAGCAGAGCAAGGCCCTGGACCTGTACCTGCCGGTGAAGCCGATGGGCGACTTCACCGTCGGCGCCTCGATCCTCGTGTCGGAGTCGGTCGTGCCCCGGCGCCCGGGACAGCGCGAGGCCGCGGCCGAACCGACGGATGTGGCCGTGCAGTTGCTGTCCCGCGACGGCGTCGAGGACGCCGATCTGAGCTCGGGCGAGATCGACGGTGCGTTGGCGGTACGCCGTGAACACGTCGCCGACGCCGCTCCGGGCAAGGGCGCCGAGCTCGCCTCGCGGCGCGTTGAGTACATCCTGTCCGTGCCGGGCGACCCGGACCGCTGGTTCGTGGCCGCGCTCTCGACGGTCGGCGGCGGGGACCCCCGGGACGAGCTGGCCGAGGCCCTCGTCGAATGGTTCGACGCCGTGATGGCCAACTTCCGCTGGAGCCGGGCATGAGTGAGCTGTTCTGGCTGATCCTCGACATCGAGGACGTCGACGACGACGCCTGGGTCATGGTCCCGCCGCGGACCGGACGCGCGGCGCCCTTCCCCGAGTGGGACGACATCGGCGCGTGGGCCCGCGAAGTCGCCGAGGACCTGTGGACGGACAGCGACCTCGACCCCGGCCCCAACGGCGTCGACTTCGTCGCCAGCACCCTGGAGCGCAGCGCCGAGGCCTTCGCGCCGCCCGGCTCGGACCACTGGGTCTTCCTCCACGTCGACCACCCCGCCGATGCGCCGCTCCCGGTCATCGCGGCGATAGGCCCCGCGTCGGGCCCCCGCGAGGAAACCCTCCGAGCCCTCACGGAGGCGGACGACCCGACAGCCGTCGAACCCCCGGTCGTCAAGCCCTTCAAGTCCGACAGACTCGGCAAGGGCATGACCACCTTCCGCTACGTCCCCCAGGAGGACTCTCCCCACCTGCTGGCCTGCGTGCGCTACGCGTGGCAGGTCGAGGAACACGGGGCGGACGTCGTCATCTGGACGGCGTCCGAAGACATCGCGCATGTCATGCGGGCGGCGGAGGACCTGGAGGCGCTGGCGAGGACGTTGGGGGTCTGGGCGCCGTGAGCGGGGCGCCCCGCCCAGCCCCCCCTCTCCCCACCCCCCCTCTCCCCTCCTCGCACCAATAGCAGCAGCGAACCCCGGCGGCCCCTCAAGCACCCGGTGATTTGTAGGGCTTCGAACCCGTCGCACTGCCCAGCCTTTGCGTCACAACACGATCACATCCCACCGAAATGTAATGACTTGCCCGGATGGTGCCCCTGCAGAACCAGGGGCCCCCTGGGTAACGTCACTCCCTTGGACATGCCCCTTCGCCCCACCGGGAGCCGACCGTGAACCGCCGCACCCTGCCCGTCACCGCCGCGCTCGCAGCCACGGCGGCGCTGTTCCTGACAGGCTGCAGCAGCGACTCCGAGCCCGATGACAAGATCAAGGGAGCAGACCAGGGGAAGAGCTCCCATTCGTCGAGCTCAAAACCCTCACCGTCCGCCTCGGCCGAGGTCGCCGACTTCGGTCTCCCTGATGACATCAAGGTTGAGATCGAGTCGAACAAGACCGGCGACAAAGCGAAGGACCAGATCCTCAAGGAACAAGCTGAGGGGCTCATGGCCCGGCAGCGGCTCTTCGTGGACCTGGACCCGAATTCCCGCTACCTGACGCGGTATTACGCCGACGAGGCCCGCGACTTCTACGTCTCGGAAATCAAGAAGGCGAAGTCGGAAGGCCGCACCATCACCGGAACCTACCGATACTACGACCGGAAGATCGAGAAGAGCACCGACGACCTCGCCATCGTCTCCTACTGCGAGGACCGTTCCAAGGCGTACGCCAAGGACATCAAGTCAGGAAAGACGCGGAAGACGGAACCGACGCCGGAGGACTTCATCCGCAACACAGCAACGCTCAGGAAGACCCAGCACGACACCTGGCTGGTCCAGTCCTTCCGCGGCAAGACCTCGGCGCAGGAGTGCCGGTGAAGAGCATGACCCGCATCGCGTCGGCCTTGGGAATGGCCGCGCTGCTGACCCTCGGGTACGTGGGGACAGCGAGCGCCGGTGACGGCTCCGGGAGTTCAGGAAAGCCCCCTGCCGGCGAAGGCAGCGGTGAGGGTTCGTCCGGCAGCGGTTCCATCGGGGCACAGGTCCAGTACAAGACCAATTTCAAGGGCACGAAAGGGGCAAGCCAGATAGCCCCGAGCGAAGGCCCGTGGAAGCCCCCCTTGTGCTGGACCCAGCCGAAATTCACCGCCAAGCAGTACAAGGAAGAGCAGAAGAAGACCGCGCCCATCGACCCCAATACCGGAAAGGCCCTTCCCGGTTGGAACGACGGGAAGGACTTCCACGAGGGCGACAAGGGTGCCTGGTGGTACCGGACCTACGCCGTGAGCCAGCTCAAGTCGGGAAGTGTTGCCCCCGGGGACATGGAGAAGTGCACGACCATCAAAGGCGTGCAGTGGGTCGAGGAGGGAGACGCTCCGCAGGACGCCATATCCCCGCTCGCACTCGCCGGCCTCGCCTACGCCGAAACAAAACTCCCCGCCCCACCGGTCACGGTCCGCCCCGCCGCCGACAACCAGATCGTGAACCTGCCGACGCACGTCAAGTTCGACGCGCCTCTCGACCGGGTCTGGGTGACGGCCCGCTTCAACCACCTCGGCGTCGACCTCGCCGCCACCACGGTCGCGACGCCCGTCGCCCTCCGCGTCGACGCGGGCACGGAGTTCGCCGACCCCAAGACCTGCGACTACGACCTGACCAAGACCAAGTCCGGTTACCAGGTGGACACCTCGCGGGCCGGCTGCAACATCGCCTTCAAGAAGTCCTCGGGTGACGGTTCCTATCCGCTGCAGGCCCAGGTCAGCTGGAAGGTGACCTGGACCGACTCCGCGGACCCCGACGGCCCCGCCCGCCAACCGGCGCTGCCCGACGGGTTGTCCACCTTCGAGCAGGACGTCACGGTCAAGGAGGTCCAGTCGGTCAACCGGTGAGCGTCTGCCTCCGCGTCACGACACGGTGACAGTCGGCCAGGATGCGGTGTCTTGCCCCGCTATCGACCCTGGCGGATTCCGCGACCTCACAGCTAACGTCGGCTCGCTGGAGACACCCCTCGCCCCACCGGGAGCCGACCGTGAACCGCCGCACCCTGCCCGTCACCGCCGCGCTCGCCGCTACCGCCGCCCTGCTCCTGACGGGCTGCGGCAGCGGGGACGACGGTGGCTCTAAGGACAAGGACAAGATCGCCGGAGCCGACGACGGCTCGGCGAAGCCGAAGAAGTCGGCGGACCCGTCCGGCGCTCCGGCCGCCGACAAGCCGGACGGCGTCGACGTATCGCTGCCGAAGAGCATGAATCTCGTCTTCGACTGGGCCAAGCCGAAGGACAAGGACGAGGCAGCGGCGATGAATGACGCCGCGAACTTCTTCCGTGCCATCTATCGAGGTGTCGACAAGCGCACGGACAAGGAAGCAGCCGTGACCGCCTACGCCACCGGCGGCGGACTCCACTACGCGAAGACCCAGATCAACAGCTGGATCGACGGCGGCTGGACGGCAGACGGCACCCTGCGCCATTACCAGGCGACCACCCGGTCCACACCGAACGGCAAGTCGGTCGAGGTCGCGTTCTGCGCGGACGCCAGCAATTTCTACGGCAAAGAGATCAAGACCGGAAAGATCCTCAAAACCGAGAAGAGCATCAAGGACTTCGACCACTACAAAATCGTGATGGTCAAGTACCCCACGGGCGGGGGCCTTTGGCAGGCGTCCAAGGTGTTCGTCGAGACGAAGGCGGAGAAGTGTCAGTGAACAGATCACGGCGCGCAGCCGTCACCACCGCAGCGCTGACGCTCGCGCTCAGCGCTCTCGTTCTCACCGAAGCCGCGTATGCCGGGAAGCCGGTGGGGTCAGGCAAGGGGGCCGACGCGGAACAACAGGGCGGCACCGACAAAGCCGGCACCGGCATCTACGCCGCCGCCCAAGTCAAGTACTCCGGAGCCGTCGCCAAAGGCAACGGTCGAGGCAACGTCGCTTCCTCAGACGTCACTTGGAATCCCCCACCGTGCTGGTACGCCCCGATGTACGGCGCCAAGGAATTCAAGAAGAAGATGTCCAAGGAGCTCAAGGACGCCGCGAATACGCCCGGGATGACCGGGCACGCGGGCGCGGCGATCAATGAGCTCCAGCGCCACTACGAGGACGACTACGGCTGGACTGACACCCCCGGCTACAAGGACTACAACGTCGACAAGGACGGCGAGGGCATGTTCTGGGCGGCGGTCGAGAACCCCACCGAGCCGGACATCCTGAAGCGCTCCTCGTGCAGCGACATCCCCTTCTGGGTGGAGAACGGCGAGGCCCCGCCGCCCCAGTACGAGGAAGCCATCTCCCCGGAGATCCTCGCGGCCCTCGCCTACCAGCACATGGAGCTCCCGAAGACCAAGGTCACCCTCGCGCCCGACGGCACCACCAAGGTCAAGCTGCCCACGTGGGCGTGGCTCGACAAGGCGGAGTTCGACGAGGTCGAGGCGACCGCGTCCATCGACGTCCCCGGCTTCAACATCTCCGCGACGACGACCGCGGCCCCCAAGTCCCTCACCCTGGACCCCGGCACCGAGGAAGCGACCACTCTCCCCGCCGACGGCGAATGCCCCATCGTCGGCGACAGGATCGGCGAGCCCTACGCACAGGGCAAGGCCAAGGAGACCCCGCCCTGCGGCATCGTCTACGGCCGCTCGTCCGCCGGCGCCACGTTCCCCCTGAAGGCCTCCCTCACCTGGGAGATCAGCTGGACGGGCACGGGCCAGAACACCCCGGTGGGCATGCCCGACGGCAAGATCGAGGCCGTACAGGAGATCACCGTCGAGGAAGTCCAGTCGATCAACCGTTGACCAGCGCCTCGCTTCACCCGGCAGTCGGACGTGGAGGTCGGACTTCCTCATGACCCGGAACTGCTCATCGATCACGTCGGCCATCTTGCGGAACTTGCGGCGCTTGCGGCCGAGTTCGGCCACTTCCTCCGTACCGCCTCGGCCAACTCGTGATCGATCTTGTCGTACGTCTTGGCAGCCGTAGAAGTGAACGCTGTGAATCTTTCCCAGGCCCCGCGAGCACTTCTTTACGGCGGCGAGATCCGTTGACAACGGGGGTCGCGCCAGCCGATTTCTTCCTCCCGGGTGCCATCCGGCACCCGTATACCCTCTCGGTTGCAGCAAGCCTGTTCCGTGCCGACGAGGAGAGTCCTGACGTGACATCCAGGGGCAACCAGCGCATGATCACCGAACGCCTCGGCGTCCGGGCCGAAGCCGCGGGATGGTGCACGATCGACAAGATCCCCGACCCTCCGGCCGAGGCGCTTCGCGCGGCCGGTGAGCCGCGGCTGCGCCCGGCGGCCATGCCTCCGTTGGGCATGCTCGGCACGGCGCTGGCCGTACCTCTCCTGCCGTTCGTGACCCTGCTGTCCCTGCTGGACCGTCTCCGGGAGTTCTTGTTCGAGAACAACGGAGACGAGAATCGGCGAGCGCGTGAGGACGAGGCGCGGCTCAAGATACTCGTCGACAAGCAGGGGCTCGACCGTGTTTTCGACGGCAACTGGAGCGGTGAGGCAGGGCAGTTTCTGCTGCGCTGGTACAGGCATTCCTCTCACCATCAGCGTTTCGTCGTCGCGACTCAGGACGAGATCGTCCTGGCTGCCCCGCCGCGCCGCGTCTCGGTGGGGCGGGAGAAGCACATGGGGATCGTCGCCCGCCTGCCCGCAGGCTCTGCCGAGCTCGTCGACCCGTTCCACGGTGAGTTCCGGACCCAGTTGCTGCTCCTGAAGTTCCGTGACGCGTCCTGGATCCGGCTCACGACAGAGGAGTTCCGCAGCGAACTCCATATGCACACCATCCGACAGCACACGATTCAACAGCGCCGGACCCACCACTGAGCGCGTGCGCCGTGCAGTTCTCACGCTGCTCCCGTGGTGCGGCGCCGTTGCTTCAGTCGCAGCTGACGGGACCTTCGGGACACGGGGCAGGGTGTCCGAGGTGGCCTCCGACACCCCACTCCCCGTCGGCGTGACGCCGGCCGGCTACTTCTTCGCGGCCCGCCCCAGCTCATCATCGATCTGCTCGTACTTCTCGGCGGCGTTCGTCAGGTAGTCGCCCATGCCGTCCAGGCCCTCGAGGGTCTTCTTCGCGCCCTCGACGAAATCGTCGAAGTTGTCGTCGAACGCCTTCGAGGCGCTCTTCGTGACGAAGCCCGTCTCGACGAGGTTCTTGATGTACTTCTTCAGGCCGTCCAGCTTCTCGTTGAGCTTGTCCTTCTCCTTGACGACGTGCTTCGCCGCGTCGCGCATGTCCTGATATGTGACATCAAGGTCCTTGGCCATGAGGCTCTCTCCTATCAACTCGCCGCAGGGCCAACCCCCGTGGCTCCTCTTTGCGGATGGTGCGATCTTCCGCTCTTGCGCCAGCAGCTTACGGGTGGGGCTGATGAGAACGCAGCCCGGTTCAGTCACAGCTCTGCTATGAGCAAGTGCGAAGTGGCGCGTGTGGTTCCGGAAGGGGGCCGGGCGCGGGCCGGGTACGGGCCGTTGCCTGTGGGAAGGGGGGAGCGGATATCGTCAGGCGCATTGTTCAGCTCCGGGGAGGACGATCGTGCGCCTGACTCTGACCGTCGTCGATCCGTTCGGCGGTGGCTCCGCCGACGTGGTTCTCGACGCCGATCCCGAGTCCACCGTGCAGGACATCGCGGTGGAACTGGCCCGGCAGGTCGGCCACAGCGGTGCGCAGATCATCCCGATCGGGCAGGGGCAGCAGGCTCCCGGCGGAGGCGCCCCGATGATCTACGTCGACGGGTACGCCGTCGATCCCTCCGCCACCGTCGTCACCTCGCCGCTGCGCGAGGGCGCCATCGTCAGTCTCAACGATCCGGCCGGATGTCTGCCGGGCGAGCCCTCCGGACTCGTCGAGCTGCGCGTCGCGAGCGGGACCGCCGCCGGCGCCGTCCACCGGCTCGGCATCGGCCGCTACGACATTGGCAGCGGGCCCGCCTCGTACATCCGGATAGACGACCCGGAGATGCCGGCCCGCGCCCTCACGTTGTCAGTCGCGACCGACGGAACGTGCCAAGCCACCCTGCACGGGGACGAGAAGGACAAGGAGGGCGTCACCCTCGACGGGGAGCCCTTCGGTGTGGAGAAGGAAGAGCCCGAGCCGGCGGGGGCGACCCCGCCCGAGGGGGAGACGAAGAAGGACCGGAAGGCCCGGGAGAAGCGGGAGAAGGAAGAGCGCAAGGAGTGGAAGGAGCAGCGCGACGCCCGGGCCAAGGCGCGGGCCAAGGGGCGGGCCAGTACGGTCGCGTGGCCGCTCGGTGCGCAGATCGCCCTCGGCAACACCCTCCTCGAACTCGTCCGGTACACCCCTCCGAACGCCGCCCTCAAGTGGTCGGAGGACGGTGCCGGGCTCGACTACAACCGGCCCCCGCGACTGCGGCCGCCCGAGCGGCAGACCAGTTTCCGGCTGCCCACCCCGCCCCGGGAGTACGAGGCGCGGCCCCTGCCGTGGCTGATGGCGCTGTTCCCGCTGGTCGGTGCCGTCGTCGCCGCGATGATCTTCGATCGCTGGTACTACCTGATCATGGCGGGACTCAGTCCCATCATGCTGTTCGGCAACTACTTCATGGACAAGAAGCACGGACGCAAGTCCCATGCGAAGCAGGTCAAGGAGTACAAGGAGACCAAGGCGCGGATCGAGAAGGACGCGCAGGACGCCCTCGTCGCCGAGCGGCTCGACCGGCGCAACGCCGTTCCTGACCCCGCCGCCGTGCTCGCCCTCGCCACCGGGCCCCGGACGCGGCTGTGGGAGCGGCGGCGGACCGACGCCGACCACCTGCTGGTGCGCTTCGGCACCGGGCAGTTGCCGTCCGAGGTCGTGCTCGACGACCCGGAGAAGGACGACCACCGGCGGCAGGTGACGTGGAAGATCGAGGACGCGCCCGTCGCGCTGCCGCTGAAGGGCCTCGGTGTCATCGGCATCGCGGGGCCCGACGACTCCGCCACCGCGCTCGGGCGCTGGGCCGTCGCGCAGACCGCGACGCTGCACAGCCCGATGGACGTGCAGTTCTACGTGCTGACCGAGACCACGTCGAAGGAGAGCTGGGACTGGGTGCGGTGGCTGCCGCACGCCAGGCCGTCGGGCGGCCAGGACATCAACGTACTCATCGGGACGGACGCCGAGACCGTCGGCGCCCGCATCGGCGAGCTGACGCAGATCCTCGACGCGCGCGTCAAAGCGGCGGAGGAGAACAAGAGCCAGGGCGCGAACTTCTCCGACCCGGACATCGTCGTGGTGTGGGACGGGTCGCGGCGGCTGCGGTCCCTGCCGGGTGTGGTGCGGCTGCTGCGCGAAGGCCCCGCCGTGCACATGTACGCGCTCTGCCTCGACACCGAGGAACGGTTCCTGCCCGGCGAGTGCCAGGCCTTCGTGGTCGCCGAGCCGAAGCCGGACCCGGGCACGGGCCCGAATGCGTACGCGTACGGGAGCGGAGCTGTCCCGCAGAGCGCGCCCAACAGTCCCACGATGCCCCAGCACGCCCCCGGCGGCTTCCCCTCCTTCCAGGCTTGGCACACCACCGCGCCCGACGCCCAGCAGGCCGACGCCCCACGGGAGTTGAGACTGCGCGTGGAGATGAGCGGTGCCGAGCGGCTGCGTGACGTACGGCCCGACTTCGTCACCCCCGCCTGGTGTCTGCGCCTCGCGCGGTCCGTGTCGCCGCTGCGCGACATCAGCGGCGAGACCGAGGACTCCGCGCTGCCGGGCTCCAGCCGGCTCCTCGACGTGCTCCAGCTGGAGCCACCGACCGCAGGGGCGATCACGGCCCGCTGGCAGGCGGGCGGGCAGTCGACCATGGCCGTCATCGGTGAGTCGTACGACGGTCCGTTCGGCATCGACATGCGCAAGGACGGCCCGCACGGCCTCATCGCGGGTACGACCGGTTCCGGTAAGTCGGAACTGCTCCAGACCATCGTGGCCGCGCTCGCCGTCGCCAATACGCCCGAGAACATGACGTTCGTGCTCGTCGACTACAAGGGCGGCTCGGCCTTCAAGGACTGTGTGAAGCTGCCGCACACCGTCGGCATGGTGACCGACCTCGACGCGCACCTCGTCGAGCGCGCCCTGGAGTCGCTGGGCGCCGAGCTGAAGCGGCGCGAGCACATCCTCGCCGACGCCGACGCGAAGGACATCGAGGACTACCAGGACCTCGTGCGGCGCGATCCGTCGCACGCGCCCGTGCCCCGGCTCCTCATCGTCATCGACGAGTTCGCCTCCATGGTGCGTGACCTGCCCGACTTCGTGACGGGACTCGTCAACATCGCTCAGCGAGGCCGTTCGCTCGGCATTCATCTGCTGCTCGCCACGCAGCGGCCCTCCGGCGTCGTGTCCCCCGAGATCCGCGCCAACACCAACCTCCGCATCGCGCTGCGCGTGACGGACGGCGGCGAGTCCAGCGACGTCATCGACTCCCCCGAGGCCGGGCACATCAGCAAGAACACGCCCGGCCGCGCGTACGTCCGGCTGGGGCACGCCTCGCTCGTGCCCTTCCAGTCGGGGCGCGTCGGTGGCCGCAGGCCCGGCGCCGCCGACCCGACGCTGCTCGCGCCCTGGGTCGACGCCCTGGACTGGTCGGCGCTCGGCCGCGCCTCGCTGGTGAAGCCGAAGGCGCAGGCCCGCGAGGAGGAGGAGATCACCGACCTGAAGGTCCTGGTCGACGAGATCATCGAGGCCAACCGGACCATGGGCATCCCCGCCCAGCACAGCCCGTGGCTGCCCGCGCTCGGCGAGACCGTGCTGCTCGACGAGATCCCGGCCCCCGCGCCCCGCACGGCACCCGGCTCGCTCACGCCCGCCCCGTACGGCGTCGAGGACCTGCCCGCCGACCAGGCGCGCCGCCCGGTCGTCGTGGACTTCGCGAGCTTCGGCCATCTGATGATCGGCGGCGCCCCGCGCTCCGGCCGCTCGCAGGTGCTCCGTACGATCGCGGGCTCCCTGGCGCGCACGCACTCCTGCGCCGACGTCCACCTTTACGGCATCGACTGCGGCAACGGCGCGCTGAACGCGCTGACCCGCCTTCCGCACTGCGGCGCCGTCGTCGGCCGCAACCAGACCGAGCGCGTCGTCCGCCTCATCAACCGGCTCAAGGGCGAACTCACCCGCCGCCAGGACCTCCTCGCCGACAAGGGGTACGCGGACATCGGCGAGCAGCGGGCCGACGCCGCCGAGGACGAGCGGCTTCCGCACCTCGTCGTACTGCTCGACCGGTGGGAGGGCTGGCTGCCCACGCTCGGCGAGATCGACCACGGCTCGCTCACCGACGAGATCACCACGATCATGCGGGAGGGCGCGAGCGTCGGCATACACATGGTGATGACGGGTGACCGCCAGCTCCTGGTGGGCCGCATCTCCTCCCTCACCGAGGACAAGTACGGCCTGCGCCTCGCGGACCGCTCCGACTTCTCGATGCTCGGCATCCCGGCCCGCAAGGTCCCCGAGGAGATCGCGCCGGGCCGCGCCTTCCGGAACGAGAGCGGTACGGAGACGCAGTTCGCGCTGCTCTCCGAGGACTCCACCGGTCAGGGGCAGGCCGCGGCGATCGCCGCCATCGGCGAGCGGGCCGCGGCCCGCGACACCGAAGTGCCGCGCCACCGCCGCCCGTTCCGCGTCGACACGCTGCCGAGCCGCATCTCCTTCGAGGAGGCGTGGGAGCTGCGCGACCCGGACGCCTCGCGCTCCAAGCTGTGGGCGCTGGTGGGCATCGGCGGCGACGAGGTCATGGGGTACGGCCCCGACCTCGCGCAGGGCGTGCCCGCGTTCGTCATCGCGGGCCCGGCCAAGTCGGGGCGTTCGACGGTCCTGATGAACATGGCGCGTTCGTTCCGCGCGCAGGGTGTACGTCTCGTCGTCGCCGCCCCCCGCCAGTCGCCGCTGCGCGAACTGGAGGGCACCGAGGGCGTGTTGAAGGTGTTCACCGGTGACGACATCGACGAGGACGAGTTCGAGGAGCTCATCGACGAGGCGGACGCGTCGCCGGAGGAGCCCGTCGTCGTACTCATCGACGACGCCGAGATCCTGGAGGACGCCGACGCGGCGAGCCAGTTCAAGCGGATCATCCAGCGCGGCGCGGACCAGGGCCTCGCGATGGTCCTCGCCGGTGACGAGGAGGACGTCTGCAGCGGCTTCTCCGGCTGGCAGGTCGACGCGAAGAAGGGCCGCCGCGGCATCCTCCTCTCACCGCAGGACAGCTCCAGCGGCGACCTGATCGGGCTCAGGATCTCGCGCAGCGTGGTCGGCGGCCCCGTGACGCCAGGCAAGGGCATGCTGCACCTCGGCAACGGCGAACTCGCCACGCTGACCACGCCGTTGTAGAGGAGCGGAGCCGGAGATCATGGGCGGTTCGACGAGGAAGACCCGGCGGCGCGCGGCCGGGCCCGCGCTGCGGTACGCGCACGTGCCGGGGGCGAGGCCCTCACCCGGGTCGAAGGAGCGCGCGAAAGGCCGGGTGAAGGGGCGGGCGGAGAACCGGGGGGAGAAGGGCACGTGGGGCGAGCGGCTCTTCGGTGTCCTGATGACGCTCCTCGTGCTCGCCGTGGTCGTCCTCTTCGTCCTCGCGGACATGGCCTGGGGCGAGACGCTGTGGGGGGAGCTCGCCCCGGCCTGGCCCGGCGGCGGCTACGGCTTCGCGATCACCGTCGGGCTGCTCGTGCCGCCCGCCGTCGCCGCGATCGTGGCGCCGCTCATGCGGGCGGACTGGAAGAAGGAGAAGGCCCGCTCGCTCGCCTGGACGGCCGCCGCGCTCCCGGGCGTGGCACTGACGTGCCTGCTCGTTCTGACCTCCCTCAGCGCGGCCAGGCCCAAGCGCCGGCGCCGGGGCCCGAGTTGCTACTCCCAAGGCGAGCCCTGCTGGGTCCACGAGCAGTACCCCTACCTGTGGCTGCCGGGAATCGCGGCGGCGGTGCTCTCCCTGGCGGCCGGCGGCTGGCTCTTCCACGTGTACGTCAAGAGGCGTCGCGCGGCCCCCACTCCGCCGGCCCCCACTCCCCCGACCCTCACTCCGCCCGGGACAGCCGCGCCTTAGGATCGCCCGCGTCCGGATCGTCCGACGTGTAGGCGAGGATCTTCCCGTCGAGGCGGAGGTAGACCGTGTGGGACGTCTGCGCGCACTGACTGCCGTTGCCCTTCGCGCCCTTGCCGGTCGCGACGAGCCGCTTCTCCGAGGCCGACTTGAGGGTGAGCACGTCCGTGCAGGTGTTGCCGATCGGGTCGCGCTGCAGGACCGTGCCGAGGCGTTCGCCCGGCTTCGCCTGGCGCAGGGTGACCGTGAACGTGCCGAGCGGGATCGTGCCGCCGCTCGCGTCGGCCTTGCCGCGCCACGTGCCGAGGTAGGCCTCGGGGACCCTCGCCGAGTCCGAGGTGTCACCGGGGGTGCTGGGCGGGGCGGTGGCGGCCGGGGGCTGTGCGCCCCCGTCGTCCGCGGCGTCCTCGTCGTCCGGCAGCATCCCGAAGACGAACACCGAGCCGACCGTGACGGCGGCCAGCGCTCCGGCCACGGCGAGCGCGACCGTACAACTGACCTTCCGCCCGCGGCCGTTCGGCCCCTCGGGTACGGAGGTGGCGGCCACGGAGACGGAGAGCTTGCCGGGAGGACGGGTGTCCGCGGCTGACGCCGGGGGTGCGGCGGGCTCTGCGGGTGCTGCGGGCGCTCCGAAGGCCCGGGGGGCTCCGGCTGCTCCGTACGACGGGTCCGGTGGCCCGAAGGAACCGTCCACGGAAGGGGTGTGGAACGGGACGGGCCCAGAGGGAGGGTCCACGGAAGCCACCCCCGCCTCGCCCCCCGCCCCCACCTCGGCCCCCGCCCCCGCCCCCGTGTCGAGGTCGAGCAGCCGCACCGCGCTCCGGCTCACCCGCTCCACGACGGGACCCGGCAGCCAGCCCGCCGCGACAAGCCCCGCCGCGCCGCCCGGGGCGAGGCGGTGGGCGAGCTCCTCGGGGGCGGGCCGGGCCGCCGCGTCCTTGGCCAGGCAGGCGGCGGCGAGTGCTCGCAGGTCGCCGGTCAGGGCGCCCAGTTCGGGCTCCTCGTGGACGACCTTGTAGAGCAGCGCGGCCGACGAGTCGCCGGGAAAGGGTGACTCGCCCCGCGCCGCGTAGACCAGGACGGCACCCAGCGAGAAGACGTCGGCCGCTCCCGTGACGCCTTTGCCGAGGATCTGTTCGGGCGACATGTAGCCCGGCGAGCCGATGGAGACGCCGGTGGAGGTGAGCGAGGCCGTACCGTCCGTGGCGCGCGCGATGCCGAAGTCGATGAGGCGCGGGCCGTCCAGCGTGAGCAGGACGTTCGACGGCTTCACGTCACGGTGGACGAGGCCCAGGCCGTGCACGTGGGCCAGCGCCTCGGCGAGGCCCGCGCCCAGGACGCGTACGGAGTGCTCGGGGAGCGGCCCGCCCTCGCGCACCGCCTCCGTCAGCGAGGGCCCGGCCGCGTACCCCGTGGCGACCCACGGGACCGACGCGTCCGGGTCCGCGTCCAGGACCGGCGCCGTCCAGTCGCCGCCGACCCGCCGCGCCGCCTCGACCTCGCGGCGGAAACGGGCACGGAACTCCTCGTCGAGCGCGAAGTGCGGGTGCACGACCTTGACCGCCACCGTGCGGCCGCCCGCGCTGCGCCCCAGATAGACCCGGCCCATGCCGCCCGAGCCGAGCCGGCCGAGCAGCCGGTAGGGCCCGATGACGGCCGGTTCGCCGGCTTCGAGCGGTTGCATGACCTCGGCCTCCCCCAGGCGTGCCGTCGGACACCTCGCGCGCCTCGGCACTCTGATCAGCGTAGTGCGGAAGCGGGTGGGGAAGCGGGCGCGGGAGCGGACCCGCTATCCCGTATCCGGTCAATTCCGGGACCGACGGCGATACGGGAAAGGCAAGAGGCCCCCGCCCCCTCCCGTCCACTCCCGTTCACTCCCGTTCACTCCCGTCCACTCCCGTTCACCGTGATGATGCCCTTGCTCAATACGGACGCAAAGAACTATTGCGACGGTGGTGATATTCGGGGCAGTCCGGAATAGCCGCGGGAATTCAGGGCTTCAGCAGCTCTACGTGTACGTCCGCGGGGAAGCCCGTCGTCGGGCCGACCCTGCGGGCGAACTCGGTGACGCCCTCCAGCTGCGCGGGGCCGAAGCGGAAGTCGAGCGTCGTGAAGTACTGCTCCAGCACCCGGGCGTCGAAGGACTCCCAGCGCGCGGCCTGCTCGGCGACCTTCGTGACCTCCTCCAGGGAGAGGTCACGGGAGGAGAGGAAGGCCTTGTGCACCGCGCGCACCACGTCCGGCTCGCGCTCGGCGTAGTCCTTCCTGGCCGCCCAGACGGCGAAGACGAACGGCAGGCCCGTCCACTCCTTCCACAGCTGCCCGAGGTCGTACACGTCCAGGCCGAGCCGCGGCCCGTCGATGAGGTTCGCGCGCAGCGCCGCGTCGCCGATGAGAACGGCGGCATCCGCCTCCTGCATCATCAGCCCCAGGTCGGGCGGGCACGTGTAGTAGTCGGGCCGCACGCCGTGCCGCTCGGTGAGCAGCAGCTGGGCGAGCCGGACGGAGGTGCGGGAGGTCGAGCCGAGCGCGACGCGGGCGCCGTCCAGCTGGTCGAGCGGCACCTGCGAGACGATCACGCAGGACATGACGGGACCGTCGCAGCCGACCGCGAGGTCGGGGAAGGCGACCAGGTCGTCGGCGTTCTTCAGGAACTCGACGAGCGTGACGGGCGCGATGTCGAGTTCGCCCCTGACCAGCTGCTCGCTGAGCTTCTCGGGGGTGTCCTTGGTCAGCTCGAAGTCGAGGAGCGTGCCGGTCCGCGCGAGCCCCCAGTACAGGGGGAGGCAGTTCAGGAACTGGATGTGACCGACGCGGGGCCGGGGAATGCGGCGGGAGTCGTGCGCCTGTTCGGCGCCTGCCCCCGCGAAGGCGTTCAGGGGAGAATTGTCCACATCGGCGAGGCTAGCCCTCGTGTGGGACGGTCCGGGCGCCGGGGGCTCCTGAGGCCCTCCGTCAACCCCGTCGGGAGCCTCGTCAAACCTCCGGGTGACGTGATCTTGCCCCCTATTGCATTCCGGTGTCTGCGTGCTAAGCTCGCCGCAAGTTGCAGTTTGGTTTCCCTTGCAGTACAGAGCCTGCGGAGCATGTGACCCCGCAGGCTCTCGTCGTTTTCAGACTTATGCAGTTGTTTAAACAATCGCTGGTTCTGGAGCAGGGCAACCCTTTGGCCCAAGGAGGGCTTATGGCTACCGGAACCGTGAAGTGGTTCAACGCTGAAAAGGGCTTTGGCTTCATTGCCCAGGAAGGCGGCGGCCCGGACGTCTTCGTCCACTACTCCGCGATCAACGCGAACGGCTTCCGCTCCCTCGAGGAGAACCAGGCCGTTTCCTTCGACGTGACGCAGGGCCCGAAGGGTCCGCAGGCGGAAAACGTCACCCCCATGTAATCGGGCGCCCCGCGCAAGTGGGGCGTGTTGATTGCTCCGGTGACCAGATCCGGAGATGGATAGCAGTACCCAAGGAGCCCTGCTCCTCCGCTTCGGCGGGGGAGGCGGGGCTCCTGCCTTTTCCTGGCCCCTGGGCCTTGAACGAACCTCTGCCCCGTGCGGGGCGGCCCGGGCACTGCGGGCTCTGCCCCCTGCGGGGCGCGGGGCGGCACGGGCACTCCGGGGTCCGCCCCTTGCGGGGGCGCGGGGCGGCACGGGCACTGCTGGGCTCTGCCCCCCTGCGGGGCGCGGGGCGGCACGGGCACTCCGGGGTCCGCCCCTTGCGGGGGCGCGGGTACTGCTGGGCTCTGCCCTTGCGGGGCCCGGGTCCTGCGGGGCTCTGCCCCCCTGCGGGGGCGCGGAGTGCGGGCCGGCTCTGCTGGGCTCCACCCTTGCGGGGCCCGGGTCCTGCGGGGCTCTGCCCCCCTGCGGGGGCGCGGAGTGCGGGCCGGCTCTGCTGGGCTCCACCCTTGCGGGGCCTGGGGTCCTGCGGGGTTCAGGACCCCTGCGGGGGCATAGGGGCCCTGCGGGGGCATGGGGTCCTGCGGGGGCATGGGGTCCTGCGGGGCATGGGACCTGCGGGGGCGTGGAGTCCTGCGGGGCATGGGGACCCTGCGGGGGCATGGGGCCCTACGGGGCATGGGGTCCTGCGGGGGGCCTTAAAACCCTGCGGGGGGATTGCCCCAGGGTGTTGCGAGTTCGGTGATGCTCTGCTCCTTGCGGGGCTCTGGGCTGCGTTCCTCGGCGGGGGCGATCGGCCGGTCTACCCAGGGGTGCGGGGAACTGCGCGACCAGCCACCGCCAGCCGGCAGACACACGAAGCCACCCGCCCGGCAGGGCAAGGCACGGCCCCCAGGACACAGCGGGGGCGATCGGCCGGGTCACCCAGGGGCGCGGGGAACTGCGCGAGCAGCCACCGCCAGTCGGCAGACATACGAAGTCACCCGCCCGGCAGGGCAAGGCACGGCCGCCAGGAGACAGCGGGGGCCATCGGCCGGATTACCCAGGGGCGCGGGGAACTGCGCGATCAGCCACCACGGGCCCGCAGACACACGAAGCCACCCGCCCGGCACGGCAGCCACGGCCCACCAGGACAAGCGCGAGGCCGTCGGCCGGACTCCCCCAGGGGCGCGGGGAACTGCGCGAGCAGCCACCACCGCCCGGCAGGACGAGGCGCCGTCCCCCGGGGGCACAGCGGGGGCCGGGGCGCCCTGGGGCGTGGGGAACTGTGGGTGCACGCAGCGTCGGGCCCCGCGAGGGCTACGTGTGTTGCATGATCATTACGAATGTCGTGCCCGGCTCCAGCGCCTCGTACGCGTGGGGGACATCGCCGCGGTACGACATGTAGTCCCCCACCCCCAGCTCCACCGTCTCCCCGCACGGCCCCGCGAGCAGCCGCCCCGTACTGATGACCAGGTGCTCCACCGAGCCCGGGATGTGCGGGTCGGACTCGCGGGCGGCGCCCGGTTCCAGGGCGCCGTGGTAGATGTCGCGCCGCACGCCGGTGGGCCCGGCGGAGAGCAGCGTGCCCGCGTACGACGAGTTCTCCGCGTGCATGGTCGGGCCCTCGCCCGCGCGGATCACCGTCACCGCGGGGGCGGGCGACTCCACGAGCACGCTGAAGGGCACGCCGAGCGCGACGGCCAGCGCCCAGAGCGTCTCGATGCCGGGATTGCCGGTGGCCGCCTCCAGCTGGGACAGCGTGGACTTCGCGATGCCCGCGCGTTTGGCCAGCTCGGAGAGGGAGAGCCCGGCCCTGGTGCGCTCGCGGCGCAGGGCCGCGGCGACCCACTCGCGCGGCATGCGGGAGCCATCGGTCATCTCTGCCACTCCTGAGTCCTGTCCCCGTTCGTTCGGTGTGGCGGACCGAACGTTCGCCTTGACGAACGTGGACCGCACCACCCATCCTACGACGCATGCGTTCGCCACACCGAACAGACGATCCATCTGACCGAACGAGTGCGGGTGCCGGTGCGAGTGAGACGGTCGGGGCAGCCAAGGCAGCCAGGAACACAGGGGCTGTCCGCTTCTCCGATCTTCCCCCCGGCGTCCTCCGCGACATCGCCCTCGTCTGGCTCGCCGACGCCGTCGTCGGCGTCTCCTTCGGCGCCATCGCCGTCGGGGGCGGGCTTCCCCTGTGGGTGCCGGTGCTCATGTCCCTGCTCGTGTACGCGGGCTCCGCCCAGTTCAGCGCGGTCGGCATCCTCACCGCGGGCGGCGGGCCCGTCGCCGCCGCGGCGACCGGCCTGCTGCTCAACTCCCGTACGGCCGCGTTCAGCCTGGCCCTCGCCGACGACCTCGGGCGCTCCTGGACGGCGCGGCTGATCGGCGCGCACCTCGTCACGGACGAGACCGCCGCGTTCGTCCTCGCCCAGAAGGGCCGCGCCCAGCGCAAGGCGGCCTTCTGGATCTCCGGCATCGGCCTGTTCGCCGCCTGGAACCTCAGCGTGCTCGCGGGCGCCCTCGCCGGGTCCGCGCTCGGCGACACCGACCGGTTCGGGCTCGACGCCGCGTTCCCCGCGGTGCTGCTCGCGCTGGTGCTGCCCGCGCTGCGCGGCGACAGCGCGGCACGGCGGGCCTCGGCGGCCGGCGCCGTCATCGCGGTCGCCGCGGCGCCGCTGCTGCCCTCGGGCGTGCCGGTCCTGCTCGCCCTGCTCGGTCTGCTCGCGGCGCGCCGCGGACCCCGCCGCCCCCGCCCCGCCGCGCCCGGAAGTGCCTCATGAACGCCACGCTCGCCTGCATCCTCGTCCTCGCCGCGGGAACGTACGCCTTCCGCCTCGCCGGACCCGTCCTGCACGGCCGCGTCGAACTCCCGGCCCGGGTACAGGAGTTGCTGACCGTCGGCGCCACCGTCCTGCTCGTCGCGCTGCTCGCCACCGGGGCGCTCACCGAGGGGCAGGGGTTCGCGGGGTGGGCGCGGCCCGTCGGGGTGCTGGCCGGCGGGCTCCTCGCCTGGCGCAGGGCGCCGTTCGCCGTGGTCGTGGTGGGCGCGGCGGCGACTACGGCGCTGCTGCGCCTCGCCGGGGTCCAGTAGGTTCCGGGTCCGTCCCCCTCCCGGCAGCACGCCCCGGCTCGGCAGCACGCCCCGGCTCAGCGACACGCCCCGGCCCGGCGACACGCCCCCGCTCGTACAGCTCCTCCACCACGTCCGCGTACCGTTCCGTCACGGCCTTCCTGCGCACCTTCAGGCTCGGCGTGAGCAGTCCGTCCTCCACCGTGAAGTCCTCGTCGAGGACGGCGAACGCGCGGATGCGGGCGGGCCGCGACACGGTGGCGTTGGCCGCGTCGACGGCCTCCTGGACCAGTGCGCGGACGCGCGGGTCACGGGACGGCGGCCCGCCCGGCTCCACGCCCTCGCGCGCGGCCCACCCGGCGATCTCGTCCGCGTCGAGCGTGACGAGCGCGACCGGGTAGGGCCGGTGGTCGCCGACCATCACGGCACGGGACACGAACCGCGAGGTCTGGATGGCGAGTTCGCTCAGCGAGGGGGTGAGGTTCTTGCCGCCGGAGGTGATGATGAGGTCCTTCTTGCGGCCCGTGATGGTGAGGAATCCGTCCTCGTCGAGCGCTCCCAGGTCGCCGGTGTGGAGCCACCCTTCGTCGTCGACGGCGTCCCGCGTGGCCTGTGGGTTGTTGTGGTAGCCACGGAAGACCATGGCGCCCCGGGCGAGGACCTCCCCGCCCTCGGCGATCTTCAGCTCGACGCCGTCGACGGGACGGCCGACGGTTCCGTACCGGACCGAGCCGGGGTGGTTGAGGGTGAGGACGCCCGCGGACTCCGTCATCCCGTACCCCTCGTACACCGCGATGCCGCAGGCCCGTAGAAAGTCGAGGGTGTCCGGCGCGATGGGCGCGCCGCCGGTCACCGCCCACCGGACGCGTCCGCCGAGCGCCTGCCTGACCAGGCTGTAGAGCGCCTTGTCGGCGGCCTCGTACGCTTCCCGGAGCTCTGCGGGCAGCACGCCGTCGGCGGCGAGCACCCCGATGCGGACCGCCTCCTCGAACCGCTCGCGCCCGCCCTCCTGTGCCTCGGCGAGGGACAGCACCACGGACCGCACCTTCTCGAACAGCCGTGGCACGGACGGCAGATGTGTGGGGCGCGCCTCGGCGAGCTCGGCGACGACGTCCTCTACGCGCCCGCCGAAGAAGGTGAGCGTGCCGCCCTCGATGAGCGTCGTGAACTCGATGAGCTGGGCGAGGAGATGGGCGAGCGGGAGGTAGAGGTACGTCGTGTCGCCGGGGCCGCCGTCGACGAGCGGCACGGTCGCGGCCTGCACCGCCAGCAGATTGCCGTGCGTGAGCAGGCAGCCCTTGGGCGGTCCTGTGGTGCCCGAGGTGTAGATGACGGTGGCCAGGTCGCCGCCCTCACGGGCCGCGGCACGCGCCAACAGCTCGCCGTCGCCGCCGAGATCGGCCGACCCCTCAGTCCCCCTCTCCGCCATCCCCTCCGTCACCTCCGTCACCTCCCCCGTCACCCCCTCAGTCATCTCCTCCGTCATCTCCTCAGCCATGAGGATCACGTGCCGCACCCCCGGCAAGCGTCCCCGCAACCGCTCGATCTTCGCCGCCTGCGCCTGGTTCTCGCAGATCACCACCACCGCGCCCGAGTCCCCCACGACCCAGGCCACCTCGTCGTCCCCCGCCGTCGGATAGACCGGCACCACGACGGCACCCGCCGCGAGCACGCCGAAGTGCGTGCAGGTCCACTCGGGGCGGGTCTCGGCGAGCACCGCCACGCGGTCGTCCGGGCGGACACCGAGCGCGAGCAGGCCCCGGCCCACCCGCCGGGCCGCGTCCCGCAGCCCCGCGTACGACATCTCGGCCCACGCCCCCTCGCGCCGGAAGCGCAGGGCGGGCAGCTCCCCGTGCCGGTCCCCCGCCCACTCCGACAGGAGGGCGAGCGTGCCGGGCAGTTCGGACGGCTTCGGTGGGTCCTTCCGCGTCTGCTGCATGCGTACGACGCTAGGCAGCGCGCCCGCCGCCGGGGATGACGGAAAACGTCAGCACCACTGGCCGGAGCGCTCACCCGGCTCGTCACGCGGTGTTCTGACTCGCCGTTCCCGGCGCTAACGTCGTGACATGGCCAGGCGGACGATCACCGTGCACCATGTACGGGCCGTGCTGCGCGGCGCCGAGCGGCGCGGCGTGGACACCGTGCCGCTGCTGCGCGGGGCCCACATCCCGCCGCTGCTCCTCGGCGATGACCGGGCCAGGGTCACCGCGCCCCAGTTCACCCGGCTCTTCCGGGAGCTGTACCGCGTCACGCAGGACGAGTTCCTCGGTCTCGGCTCCGCCGTGAGCAGGCCGGGGACGTTCGCGATGATGTGCCAGGCGTCGCTGGGCTGCGGCGACCTCGGCGCCGCCGTGCGGCGGGGCACCACCTTCTACGGCCTGTTCCCCGGCGGCCCCGACCTCGTCCTGGAACGCCACGACGACGAGGCGGTGTTCGGCGTCCGCAACGACCTCGAACAGGACTACTTCCTCGCCGAGTGCCTCGTCATCATCTGGCACCGCCTGTGCAGCTGGCTGATCGGCCGCCGCATCCCGCTGCGCTGGGCCGAGTTCGGCCATCCGCCGCCCCCGCACAAGGACGAGTACGAGCTGCTCTTCGGCTGTGCCGTACGGTTCGGCGCCGAGCGCACCGGCGCCGGCTTCGACCCGCACTGGCTGGACGCACCGCTGATCAGGGACGAGGACGCCCTGGACGAGATGCTGCGCCGGGCCCCCTTCGAGCTGCTCACCCGGCGCGAGTACGGCACGACGGTCGCCGAGCAGGTGCGCCGCGTCCTCGCCCGCGCCCTGCGTTCCTCGCCGCGGCTGCCCTCGCTCGGCGAGATCGCGGCCCGGCTCGCGGTGAGCCCGGCGACGCTGCGCCGCCGCCTCGCCGAGGAGTCCACCTCGTACCAACAGCTGAAGGACGCGGTGCGGCGTGACGCGGCGATCGCCGGTCTGGTGGACGGCCGGGAGCCGATCGCGGAGCTCGCGGAGCGGCTCGGCTTCTCCGAGGACACGGCCTTCCACCGGGCGTTCCGGCGGTGGACGGGGACGACGCCGGGGGCGTACCGGACGGAGACGGAACGGCCCTGCGGCCCGGGCACCCCCTACGGCCCGGGAACCCCCTACGACCCCTGCTCCTACCGCTCCTCCCCGTCCCCGGAGCCGTCGGCCGAAGGACCGTCGAGCGAAGGGTCGTCGGCCGAAGGACCATCGGGCGGAGGGCCGTCCAGCGCAGGGCCGTCCAGCGCAGGGCCATCCAGCGCAGGGCCCGTGGGCGGCGGGCCGTCCGCCGGTCCGCCCCCGGAGGCCGCCGCCCCGCGCGGCTGAACGCCCGGCTCGTCGTAGACCGCGCCGTTGACCACCGCGCCGTCGCCCGTCACGGCCGTCTCGCCCTCCAGCTTGCCGAGCCGCCGGCTGGTGCGGCCGAGCGCGATCAGCACCGTGATCAGCGACGTGGGCGTGCCCCCGATGCGCCGCGTGTACCGCACGGCCTCCTCGTAGGCGGCGTGCGCCTGCGCCACCATGTCCTGCGCGTCGTAGGCGTCGCCCATGTCCTTGAGGACTGAGGCGTACCAGCCGGGGTCGGTCTCGCCGTCGACGAGGGCGAGCACGGCCTTGCAGGCGGCCACCCCGTCCGCGTAGGCGCCCTCGACGCCCAGCCGGCCCAACTCCTCGTACGTGAGCGCCATGTTGTGCAGGACGGCGGCCCGCCGCTCGGTGTCCGCGATCTTCGGGGCCTCCCCGGTGAGCTGCTCCAGGACGTCCCGCGCCTCGCTCCGCTCGCCCAGCGCGACCAGGGTGTTGGCGAGCGCGGTCATCGTGGTGGCGAGGTCGCCCGGGTTGTCGGCCTGCTGCTTGTACGAGACCGCCTGCCGGAAGTGCTCGACGGCTTCCTTGAGTTCGTGGGCGTCGCGGTAGGTGTCGGCGATGTCGTGCAGGATGATGCCGTAGACACCCGGCGACTCCTCGGGGTCCGTCAGGCCGCGGGCCTCGTAGAAGCAGGCGAGCGCCTGGTCGAGGCGGGCGGGCCGCGGCTGGCTGGTCTCTTCCGGCATGGCGGTTCTCCGTTCGGAGTCGGATGGCGCGGGCGGTCCGGATGGTGACGTCCTGCTCTCGCCCCTCAGCTCCCGCCCGCGGTTGATCAGCGCACGGGCCAGGTTCGCTGCGTCGGCCACCGTCTCGGCGTGCTCGGTGCCGAACGTCCCGCGCAGTTCGTCGAGTTGCTGCCGGTAGGCGAGGACGGCCCCCGCCGTGTCGCCCGCCTGCTCCCAGCAGAAGGCGAGACTGCGCAGGACGCCGATCAACTCGATGTGGCCGGGGCCGAGCACCCGCTCCATGTCGACGACGAGCCTCTCCAGGGTGAGGAGCGCCCGCGTGTTGCGGCCCGACTCGCGCAGCCAGTAGGCGTGTTCGGCGCGGCTTGCGAGGGTGTCGGTGTGGTCGGGGCCGAGCACCCGCTCACGGTCGGCGAGCAGTTCCTCGTACGCCGTCACGGCACCGGCGGCGTCACCCGCGCGCCCCCGGTAGCCGGCGAGGTTGTGGCGGGCCCAGAACAGCTCGGAGTGGTCGCGGCCGAGCACCTCCTCACGGTCGGCGATGAGATGTTCGAGGGCGGCGATCGCACCGGCCGTGTCGCCCGCCTCGCCCCACCACAGGGCGAGGAAGCTCCGCGCGCTCAGCGTCTCCTGCGCCTCGTCCCCCAGCTCGCGCTGGAAGTCGCACAGCACCTGCTCGAACGCCACGAGCGCCCCGGACACGTCCCCCGCGAGCGCCCGCGAGTGGGCGAGGGAGTGCCGGGCCCGCAGCGTGTCGGCGGCGTCGGCCCCGCAGACCCGCTCGGTGTCGTCGGCCACGCCGCGCAGCTCACCGACCGCCACCTGCGGATACCCGGACATCGCCCACATCTCGGCCCGGTTGAGGCGGGCCCGGAGAGTGTCCCGGTGGTCGGCGCCCAGGCGCCGCTCGGCCTGCCCCGCAAGGACCTTGAACTGCTCAAGCGCGTGCGTGTAGTGCCCGGCCGCCGCCACGCTGCTCGCCGACATGAAGACGACGTTGTGCGCCTCCCCCACCCACAGCGCCCCGTCCGCCACGCGCCGCAGCGCGTCGGTGTTCGCCCGCAGCGCCGCGCCGAGCGCCGCGTCCTTCTCCACATCGGGCCAGGCCTCGACCAGCGCGTCGGCGGCCGCCACCGCTGCCTCGTCGGTCCGCTCCCGGGACAGGGACTCGCGGATGCTGCGCTGCACCAGCTGGTGGACGCGTACCGCCTGGTGCGGGACGCCCGGCGTGTAGTCGACGAGGTGCATGCGGTGCAGGGCGCGCAGCGCGTCGACGGCGTCGTCGGGCTCCACGGGGGCTTCGGGTCCGGTGCGGTGCCGGGCGAGGTAGCGGCGGGCCTCGCCGCCCGTGAGCACCGCCGCGGGGATGCCGCTGGGGTCGAGCAGGGCGATCAGGACGAGCAGCGGGCTCGCCAGGCCCCTCGGGCGCATCCGGTCCGCGCGGTCGACGGACAGCGACCAGGTCGCGGCGAGGGTGACGGTCTGAGCGTCCGGCAGCGAGCCCGGCTCGGGCACCAGGCGGGCCAGGTCGCGTGTGCGGCCCGCGAGGAGCTTGCGGTACGCGTCGCAGTCGAGGCCGGTCTCCAGGAGGTACGCGGCGGCCTGTGACAGGGCGAGCGGCAGGTCCCCGAGGTCCCGCGCGAGCAGGGCGATGCACTCGGGCGACTGCTCGGGAAGGCCGGCACCGCCGTTGCCCGCCTCCCGGCGCGCCCCCGAGAGGACCTGCGTGAGGTAGGCGACCGACTCGTCCCTGGCGAACAGGCCGACGTCGATGCAGCTGTGCCCGTGCCCGGTCAGCACGGCGTCGCGGCGCCGCGTGGTGACCAGCGTCCTGCCGTGCGGGCCCGCCGGGGGCCACAGGGCGATGCGCGGCGCGGCCGGGTCGGCGAGCAGGTCGACGGGGTCGGCGAGGTCGTCGAGCACCACCATCCAGCCGGGTCCCTGCTCGCCGTCGGCGCCCGGCGGCCGCGGCTCCAGCCAGGCGAGGAAGCGGGCGGCGGCCTGCTCCGAGTCGGCCAGGGAGATGCCGAGCACGTCCTCGGCGGCCTGCGCGTACGCGGCGACGACTGCCTCGCGCTTGACCGCCGTCACCCACAGGAGCAGGTCGACCTCGCCGCTGCGCAGCAGGTCCCGGGCGTACCGGGCGGCCAGCTGGGTCTTGCCGACGCCTCCGGTGCCTGCGAGGACCTGGCCGAGCACAGCGGTGCCGCCGTCGGCCATCTCGCGCGCGAGCCGCCGGCCCACTCCGCGGTCCTGGAAACAGTGCGCCTCCTGGGGCAGTACTCCGACGATGTGCGGGCTGCGCCGCGTGAGCGGCCGTGCACCCGCCGGTCCGCTCAGCCCTCGGCCGGATCCGGCGGGGAAGGGTGGTCTATCCCCAGGTTTCCGTACATCTTGTCGATGTTGACCGGGCTGCCGTAGTTGACGACGGGCCCGGCGGCGGCCTGCGCGCCGGGACCCGACACCGTCATGTGTCCGACCGTGGGCCCACCGCGCCCGATGGCGCTCCTTAACTCCCGTACGAGCGTGCGAAGTTCGCTGCCCAGTTCGGTGCGGACCCCGTCGTCCAGATCGTCCAGGGCGATCTCGAAGCGGGTGCGCCAGGAGATCCGCTCGTCGCCCCGCAGCCGCCGCCCCAGGTCGCCCTCCACGCCGGCGAGGTGCGCGTCCGTGCGGTCGAGGCGGTCCAGCGTGGCCCGCTCGCGTGCCGGGTCGCCCCGGCTGAACCACCGGGCCACCGGCCCCCGTACGCCCGGCCAGCTCTCCGTTCCCGCAGCCTGTACGACGGCGTCCGAGCCCTCGGCCGCCAGTGCTGTCATGGCGTCGTCGAGCATCGCCACACCCCCACTCGTTCAGAGCCCGCGGCTCCCCCTCTGTGAACGTAGCGCCGTGGCGGCGCCCTGGATACCTGCGAGCCGAAGTCAACGAAGGTGAGCGTCCCGGTCAGCCCCTGGATTACCCGCGGGTCTCTACGGTCGTTGCCTAAACACCTCCGCCCCTGAAGACAGTTGGGAGAGCCGCATGCACACACGTACCAGCGTCGGAGCGTGGGCCGTGGCCGCCGCGCTCGGTCTGTCGGCCGTCACCCCGCTCACCGCCGCACACGCCGCGCACGCCGCGCACGCCGAGGGCTCCACGCACGCCGAGGGCTCCGCGGGTACAGCCGGCTCCCTCGGCTCACCCGGCTCCCCCGGCTCCCCCGGTGACGTCGTGAGCTCCGAGCCGAGCAGCTTCCACCCCTTGCCCGGCCAGCCGACGAACACCAAGGCCTGGAAGATCCACTACCGCTCGACCACGGCCAAGGGTGAGCCGAACACCGTCTCCGGCACGGTCATCGTGCCCCAGGACGGCCGCAAGGGCCCCCGTCCCCTGATCACGTACGCCGTCGGGACCGTCGGCCTCGGCGACCACTGCGCGCCCAGCGCGGGCTTTCCCAAGGGCACCACTCTGGAGGCCAACCTCATCCAGCAGCTGACCCTGCGCGGCTGGGCGGTGGCCGTCACCGACTACGAGGGCCTCGGCACCCCGGGCGACCACACGTACACGGTGGGCCGCGCCGAGGGCCAGGCCGTGCTGGACGCCGCCCGCGCCGCGATCCGCCTCCCCGAGGCGGGCCTCGGCGAGGACACGCCGGTCGGCATCATGGGTTATTCGCAGGGCGGCCAGGCCTCGTCGTGGGCGGCCGAACTGCACGGCTCGTACGCCCCGGACCTCGATGTGAAGGGCACGGCGACCGGGGGTGTCCCCGGCGACCTCCTGAAGGTCGCGGAGTTCAACGACGGTCTGTACGGCTCCGGCCTGATCTTCATGGCGGCGATCGGCCAGAACGCGGCCTTCCCCGAACTGAACCTCGGCTCCTACCTCAACGCGAAGGGCGAGAAGCTCATCGCGGCGCTGAAGAACTCCTGCGTCGCGGACGGTACGGTGCTCGGCTCGTTCAAGCCGATCTCGTCGATGACCACGAAGAACCCCCTCGACCAGCCCGACTGGAAACAGCGCCTGAACGAGTCGCGGGTCGGCACGGCCAGGCCGGACGCGCCCGTGTACCAGTACCACGCGCTCGCCGACGAGCTCATCCCGTACAGCGTGGGCAGGAAGGTCCGGCAGGACTGGTGCGCCCGGGGCGCGACCGTGGAGTGGCACACCGTGCCGCTCGCCGAGCACGTCAGCGGCGTGATCACACAGTCGCCGCTCGCGGGCGCGTGGCTGGCGGACCGGTTCGCGGGCAAGCCGGTACGCGGCAACTGCTAGGCACAGCAGGGCGATCGAGGTTCCCGGGTACGTCCCCGAGCGGCGGCCGTACCCGGAACACCGGTTCGAAAACCGGTGGGCAGCGCGGCACGTCCCCCCATAGGATCTTGAGGTTTGCACGACTTCGAGAACCGGGGGGAATTCTCGTCATGCTCATCGCGCCCACGGCCCTGTCCCTGGCCCTGCTGGCCCTGCTCGTCCTGGCGATGAAGGCGTCCGACACGATGCCGCACCGCCCCACGACGGAGCCGGCGGGCGATCCGGAGGGCCCCCGAAAGGAAGCCGCCCGATGACCGCACCGGCCACGCCCACCGTGCCCGCCGCTCCCTCGGCGCCTCTCACGCCGCCACCGGAGGACCCCTCGCGGGCGGACCCCGCGCCGGGCCCCGACTTCGTCACCCCGGTGGACAACGTCTTCGTACGCACCCACCTGGGCGTCCCGGACATCGACCCCGAGACCTGGACGCTGACGGTCGGGGGCCTGGTGGCACACCCCCTGCGCCTCGACCTGCCGGCGCTCCTCGCCCTCCCACGGGAACAACTCACCGCCGTCCACGAGTGCTTCGGCAGCCCGTTCCGTCCCGATACGCCCACGCGCGCGGTGACGAACATCGAATGGACCGGCCTGCCACTGGCCGCGCTCCTGGAGCGCGCGCTCCCTCTTCCCGCCGCGCGGCACGTGCGCTTCGAGGGCGCGGACACGGGTTCCTTCCAGGGCGAGGACGGACTCTCGTACGTGAAGGACCTCCCCCTGGAGACCGCCCGCCGTGACGTGTTCCTCGCCCACGGCATGAACGGCGCGCCCCTGCGCGCCCGGCACGGCCACCCTCTCCGGGCGGTCGTCCCCCGCATGTTCGGCACGAACTCCGTGAAGTGGCTGACCCGCGTCGTCCTCACGGAGGAGCGCCCGCAGCACATGTTCACGACGACGTTCTACACGCGGGTGCTGCCGGGTTCCGACACCCCGCAGCCGGTACGCGCGCTGGACGTCAACAGCAAGATCCTGACGCCTGCGGTCGGCTCTCAACTCCCTCACGGTGACGTGGCGTTCCGGGGCCGCGCCTGGAGCACGACGGAGGTCGTCCGTCTCGACCTGTCCGTCGACGACGGCCCGTGGGAGCCCGCCACCCTCGACGCCCTCGGCGCCGAGCCGACCTGGCAGGGCTTCTCCCTGCGCCGCACGCTCCGGCCCGGCCCGCACACGGTCCGCTCCCGCGCGACGGACGCGGCCGGCCGCGTCCAGCCGCCGCCGGGCGCCCGGAACTCCGTCCACGAGGTCCGCTTCACGGTGGGCTAGCGGCAGCGGCCTGCCCCTCGTGTCGGAGCTCGGCCCAGACGGTCTTGCCGACGACACGCTCGGTCACGCCCCAGGAGCTGGCCAGCGCCTGGACGACGCACAGCCCTCGCCCCGACTCGCCGTCGGGGCCCGCCTGTTGCATCTCCGGCCGACGGTCGCCCCGACAGTCCGCGACTTCGATACGGAGCGTGTCGGGCCCCGTCCGGACGAGCCGCAGCTCGAAGTCGCGGCCGGCCACGTGTCCGTGCGTGACGGCGTTCGCCGCGAGCTCGGCGACGATGTGCGCGGCGGCGTCGGAGAGCTCGCTCCCGTGCGGGATGCCCCAGAGGTCCAGCTGGTGGGTGGCGAGGCGCCGGGCCAGGCGGGCACCTCGCCGGGTGGGGCTGAGCAATTGCCGGAAGGCGGGGCCTTCGAGCTCGACTCGTTGGGTGGGCATTTGCGTCTTCATGTCACTTAGCGTGGCGGGTCGGTTCTACGCTGACCAGGTACGACGCCATGACGCCGGGTAGATGTACGAGTACGGGACCCTGGCTGTACGAGGCGTCAACCGTGACCACGCGAGGACGGTACGGGCATGGCGAGCACAGACCATGAGGAACGACCGGAGCGGCCGTCCGAGGCGGACGGCACGACCCACCTCTTCAGTGCACTCGGCAAACAGATCAAGGCCCTGCGCGAACACGCGGGCATGAGCCAGCGGGAACTGGGCAAGGTGGCGCATTGCGGGGAGGCGCTGATCTCCTCCATGGAGCGCGGCGTACGGACTCCCCAGCCGGAATTCCTGATCCGGGTGGACGGACCGCTCGACGCGAGGGGAGCGCTGGCGGCGGCTGCTGATGACGTACGGGAGGCGCAGGCGAAATCGCGGACTCGACACCCGGATTGGTACCGGGGGTACGCGAGCATGGAGGCGCAGGCGGTGGAGCTGCACCACTACTGCAACCAGACTGTGCACGGCCTTCTGCAGACGGAGGACTACGCTCGTGCCGTATTCACCTACCGGCGTCCCCTCCTCGACGACGCCACCATCGAGAAGCGGGTGTCCGACCGCTTGGCCCGCCAGCAGATCTTCGAGCACTGGCCCTCTCCGGCTCTGACCTATGTATTGGAAGAGGTTGCGCTGCAGCGTCCGATTGGCGGACGTGCGGTGCACGAGGCCCAGTTGAGGCACTTGCTCCGAATGGGCTGCAAACGCAACGTAGAGCTGTACGTGCTGCCGACCGATCGCGAGGAACACCCGAACCTGGACAGCGCCTTCAACCTGCTGACCCCCAAGGGCAAACAGCAGGTGGCTTACACGGAGGCGCAGGGCCATCCTCGTCTGATCACCGATCCCGAAGAGGTACGGCTGATCGCCGACCGCTATGGGAGCATGCGCGGACTGGCTCTCAACCCGCGAGAGTCCCTGGCCCTGATCGAGAAGATGCTGGGAGAGCGATGAGCACCGAGGAACTGGACTGGTTCAAGTCCAGCTACAGCAGCGGCGAGGGCGGCGACTGCCTCGAAGTCGCCTACAACTGGCGGAAGTCCAGCTACAGCGGCGGCGAGGGTGGCACGTGCCTCGAAGTCGCGTACCCCTGGCGGAAGTCCAGCCACAGCACCGGTGAGGGCGGCGAATGCGTAGAGCTATCGTCCTGTCCCCACGCGATCCACATTCGCGACTCCAAGAACCCCACCGGCCCCACCCTCTCCATAACCCCCGCCTCCTGGTCCCGCTTCCTCCCGTACGCCAAGGCCTGACGTGGAGGAGGTCACCGAGACCCTGATCCGCGCCCTCCTCAAGGAGCAGCACCCAGACCTCGCGGAGCTGGAGATCCACTCCCCGGTCAGGGGCTGGGACAACGAACTCTGGCGCCTGGGCGCGCAACTGGCCGCACGCCTACCCCGTACCGAACGCGCCCCGGAACTCCTCCGCAAAGAACACCGCTGGCTCCCGGCGCTCGCGCCCACGCTCCCCCTCCCCGTACCGACCCCCGTGCACCTGGTCGAGCCGACGTCCCGCTTACCGCAGCCGTGGACGATCGCTGCCTGGGTGCCGGGCTCTCCGGCCGACCGCACCCCGGTCAGCCAGGCCGACCACGGGGCCGAGACGCTGGCGGAGTTCCTGCGCGCGCTGCACAAGGAGGCCCCGGCGGACGCACCCCGCATCCAGGAACGAGGCGCACCCCTCCCCACCCTCACCCACGTCTTCGAACAGCAACTCCGCGACCTGGCACCGGAGGTGGGCAGCGGGGCGCCGGCCCTCCGCGCCGTCTGGGAGGACGCCGTCACGGCACCCCCGTGGGAGGGGACGCCGGTCTGGCTGCACGGCGACCTGCACCCCGCGAACGCCGTCGTAACGGACGGCACCCTCTCCGGTGTCATCGACTTCGGCGAACTCTGCGCGGGCGACCCGGCCACCGACCTCGCGGCGGCGTGGCTGCTCCTGCCCAACGGGGCGGCGCCACGCTTCTTCGAGGCGTACGCGCGCGCCGACGACGCGACGATCCGGCGTGCCCGGGGCCGGGCCGTCCTGCAAGCCCTGGTTCTCATCGCCATCGGCCGCAACGGGGAACGCGGTCTGCCGGGCGGCAAGGTGACGTGGGGCCGCGTGGGCCGGGCGGCGCTTCAGAGACTGATCGCCCGGTAGCTCAGCAGCGCATCGACAACCCGCCCCGCCGCGTCGGCACCGCTCTCCGGGCCCAGGTCCGAACCCAGGACCAGGTCGCGGGCGCGGGGGTGCGGGACGTTCGCGGCGAGGAGGAGCAGGTAATAGTCGCAGTCGGGGGACGCCGGGTCCGCGGCGACCCGGCGCACGATCTCGACGAGCTCGTCCCGCGTGACGTCCGGCACGCGGGGCCACGCGGGCCGCGCCGCCTCCCGCGCGAACTCCTCCAGGCTCCGCAGGCCGTCGTACTCGACGAAGTCGAGCGGCCCGTAACGGTGCCCGGTCGCCGCGTTGAACGCCGCGACGGCCTCGTCCCCGGCCCCGTCGAGCACCAGCTCGGCGACCCGCTCGATCTCACGGCTCAGCGCGGCCAGGCGTCGCGGGGGAACGTGCGGGGGCAGCAGCTCGGGTCGTAGGTCCACGGTGGGGATTGTGAGGCATCAGTCACCACACCTCGCTCCCGAGTGCCGCCATCGCCAACGTGCCGGGGTGCCCGAGCCGACCCGGTGGGCCGGCCCGGGTCGGCGAAGGCGAGCCACCGCAGCGCCGAACAACGGACTCCGGGGCTTTCGTCCACGTGGGCACGCTCACGCATCAACCGCCCCCCGACGAGACTCGCCGTACGGTCCGCCGTGTCCAGATCCACCAGCACCGCCACGCACCACACACCACGCACCACGCACCACGCACTCCGAAGCTGGCGTGCCGTCCGGCGGAGCGGGTGCGGTCCGGGGAAGCGGGTCAGTCGCGCGGGAGCAGCCACGCCACGAGGGCCGTCGTCGCGCAGAGCGTGAGGCCCGCGACGACAAGCCCCGTGTGCATCCCGGAGAGCGAGAACCCTGAGGCCCCGCCACCGTCACCGTTCGCGAGGAGCGCCCCGAAGAGGGCCACGGACATCGCCCCGCCGGTCTGGCGAAGGGAGTTGAGGAGACCGGACGCCGTACCGGCACGTTCGCCGGGGACGCTGTCGAGGAGCTGGGCGGTCAGCGCGGGGACGGCGAAGGCACCGCCGAGACCCGTGGGTACGAGCAGGACGAGGACGAGCCACAACGGCGTACCGGCGGTCAGCGGTACCAGCGCGAACATGGCGAGCGCGAGGATCGCCTGCCCGAGCACGATGACCGTACGCCGCCCCAGCCGCTCGGCGGCACGCGGCGAGACGAGGTTCGTCCCGGTGATGAACGCGGCGAGCGGCACGAACATCAAGCCCGCCTCGACGCCCGACATGCCGCGCAGCTGCTGGTAGTAGAGGCCGAGGAGGAAGGTCACGCCGTAGAACCCGGCGTTCACCGCGAAGCCCACCGCGAGGGCGACCGAGACCGCCCGCCGCCGCAGCAGTTCGAGCGGCACCATGGGCGCGGGGTGCCGCTTCTCGGCACGGTGGAAGGCGAATCCGGCGGCGACAGCCACGGCGAAGGCGGCGAGCACGGGCGCGCTCGTCCACCCCAGGTGCCCGCCCTCGATGACCGCGAACGCGAGCCCCGCCAGGGCGAGTACGGCCGTCACCTGCCCGCCGAGGTCGAGCGGCGCCGGACGGCGCGGAGAGCGGGCGACGCGGGCGAGAAGGACGAGGATCACCGCGCCCACGGGCAGGTTGAGGAGGAAGACGGACCGCCACCCGGCGGTCTCCGTCAGCACGCCACCGAGCACGGGCCCCACCGCGACGGACGCGGAACCGCCCACCGTCCACAGCGCGATGGCGCGGGCCCGGCGACGCGGATCGTCGTACGCCTGCCGGATCAGCGCGAGCGAGGCGGGCATCACGACGGCCGCGCCCGCGCCCTGCGCGACGCGGGCCGCGATCAGCGCCCCGATGCCGGGCGCGAGCGCGCACGCCAACGACGCGACGGTGAACAGCCCCACCCCCCATACGTACGCTCGCCGCGCCCCGGCCCGGTCCGCCAGCGCCCCGGCGGACAGCATCAACGCCGCGAACATCAGCGTGTACGCGTCCACGACCCACTGCAGCCCCGCCATGCCCCCGTGCAGAGTGTCCCGGATGTCGGGCAGCGCGATGTTCACCGCGGTGACGTCGATGGTGATGACGGCGAACCCGAGCAGGGCGGCGACGAGAGCGACAGGGCCGGAGCGTGCGGGCCGGGCGGCGCCGGTCTGGACGGGGCCGGGCGCGAGGACAGCGGCGGACATGGGGTCTCCTACGGTGAGACGGTTCCGTCGCGGCGCGACGGAGAGTTCGAGCTCCGCGCATCGCGAAGCGCAGACGGCTCGGACCACCGCGACCGCGGCCCGGTGTCACGCACCCCCTGGGCCACGGCGGCCGAACCGCCTGACGTCACCCACTCTGGGCCGAAGCCCCACGCCGTGGCAGGCCGCACCTCACAGGGGTCCCGCGTTCCTCGCCCTGACACGGCCCCCCACGCCCCACCCCGCCCTCAGACCCCACCAGGGACAATGAGCGAATGACGGACAGCACAGCGAGCGCCACCGGCACAACGGGAGCCACCAGCACAACGGGAGCCACCAGCACCGGGACCGGCACCGGAACCGGCACCGAACTGGGCAGGTACCTGCGCGCCCGCCGGGCCCGGGTGACCCCCGCCGAGGCGGGCCTCCCCGCGGGCGCCGGAATCCGCCGCACGCCGGGCCTGCGCCGCGAGGAGCTCGCCACCCTCGCCGGGGTGAGCGTCGACTACTACACGCGGATGGAGCGCGGCCGCGAGTCGAACCCCTCCCCCGCCGTCATCGACGCCCTGGCCCGCGCCCTGCGCCTGACGGGCGAGGCCCACGACCGCCTGCGCGACCTGGCCGAACTCGCCTCGGGCCGCCTGACGGAACCGCACCCGACGGCCGACCACACGGTCCGCGACTCCACCCTGCGCACACTGGAGGCGCTGGCCCCGCTGCCCGCGTACGTGGTGAGCAGGCACAGCTACATGCTGGCCGCCAACGCCCCCGGCAAGGCGCTGCTCCCCGGCCTGTGGGAGTGGCCCGCCGAGCAGCGCAACGTACTCCGCTACCTCTTCCTGCACCCCGTGGGCCGCGTGCTGTACCGGCCGTGGGAGGAGACGGTCGCCAAGTCGGTGTCACACCTTCGCGCGATCGGCGGCACCGACACCGACTCGCCCCAGCTGACGAACCTGGTCGGCGAACTCCTGCTGAAGTCGCCGGACTTCGCCCGCATCTGGGAGCGGTACGACGTGAGTGAGCGCGGCGGCGGCACCAAGTCCTTCGAGCATCCCAAGGTGGGCGCGATGACGCTCACGTACGAGGTGATGACGCTGGCGAGGACGGGCGGCCAGCGGATGGTGGTCTACCAGGCCCCGCAGGGCACTCCGGACGAGGCGGCCATGCTCCGCCTGAGCCCGCCACGCTGACCGGCCCGACCAACGCTCACTCGGCCGCGCACGAGCTCCCCGTCTTGGGGGTCTCGCCGTACAGCAGGAACCCGTTCACCTTGTCCTGCACGCACTCGGAGCCCAGGTAACCGGTGTGCCCGTCACCCTTGTTGTCCAGGACGACGGCCTGCGAACCGAGGCGCCGCGCGGTCTCCTCCGTCCACCGGTACGGCGTGGCCGGGTCGCCGCGCGTGCCGACCAGCAGCAGCTTGGGCGTCTTCACGTCGCGTACGTCCTCACGGATGTAGCTCGTCCCGGCCGGCCGCCCGAAGCACAGCAGCACGGGCATCAGCATCGACCGGCCGAAGACGGGCGACGCCTCGTCGAACTCCTTCTGCAGCCTGCCGACTTCCTTCTCTATCCGCGCGGCATCGGGCCGGTCGGGATCATCGGCGCAGTTCACGGCCATGAGAGCGGCGGCCATGTTGTCGGCGGGCACGTCCTCCCCCATCGCCCGCGCCCCGCCCCGCACGGCCCCGTGGGCGAGTCCGCCGCTCATCCGTATCAGCGCCCGGGGGTCACCGTCCGCGAGCAGCGCCCCCAGGGCCTGCGACAGCGCGGGCCAGGCCTGCCTGCTGTACAGGGCCTGACTGAGTACGCTGACGACGTCCTGTCCGGTGAACTCCGCGCCGTCCATGGAGCGCAGCGGCATCTGGTCCATCTCCTGGATGATCCTGACCATGCTCTGCCGCGCACCGCGCGAGTCCGTGCCGAAGACGCATCCGGCGTTCCCCGTGCACCAGGTGAGGAAGTTGTCGAGGGCGGTCTGGCGCCCTTCGGCGGTCGCGAGGGACTGTTCGGCGACGGGCTCGGTCAGCGTGTCGACGCCGTCGAGCGCCATCCGCCCCACCTTCTTCGGGAACTGGGCGGCGTAGACGGCACCGAGCCGCGTCCCGTACGAGAACCCCAGATAGTTCAGCTTCTTGTCGCCGAGGGCCTGGCGCATGACGTCCATGTCGCGGGAGACATTGACGGTCCCCATGTGGGGCAGGACCGGCCCGGACTTGTCCGCGCACTCCTTGGCGACCTTGCGCATCTCCTTCAATACGGCGGCCGGGTCCGTCGCGTCACCGGAGGCGGGGTCGCCGCCCTCCCCGGCGTCGCCGCAGCTGACCGGCTCGCTCCGGCCGACGCCGCGCGGGTCGAAGGAGACGACGTCGTAGTCCTTGCTGAGGAAACCGAAGTCCTTCTGCGCCCCCGCGAGCGCGGAGACGCCGGGGCCACCGGGCCCGCCGAAGTTCAGCAGCAGGGAGCCGCGCGGCTTGCCGCTCGAGCTGGACTTCATGCGGATCATGGCGACGTCGACGGTTCCGGCGGCGGGCTTCGCGTAGTCGATCGGGACGGTCACGTGCCCGCACCGGACATCCTTGGCGCCACCCGTGGCCTCCGCCACGGCTTCGGTGTCGCCCGTACAACCGGCCCACTTGATCTTCTGCGTATAGAAACGCGCCAGGTCGGGCCGCCCGCCGCCGTCATCGGCGACGGCGGCACCCGGCACGCCCGCTCCCACGACGACCAGCGTGGTGACGCCGGCGACTGCGCAAGCTCCGCGCACGGCAACCTCCCAGGGTGTGCCCCTCGGCTCACCCTAAGCGCGGCGCTCGGCCCTCGCCCGTTCAGGACGTATGCCTCGACCAACTCCTGACTGCTGAGTAACCTTACTCGCAGGTAAATTGACGAGCGAGCTGGGAGCTGGACAATGGCCGACCGCTACCTGACCTTCGCCACCACGGCGCCCGGCCGCTTCCTCACCCGCCACCTGGGCCTGCCCCGACCAACCCCGCTGCGCCGCTGGGCCCCGCAAAACCCCACGCTCCCAGGCGAGTTGCTACCCCTCACCACAGGAGACACCCCCCACAACCACCCGTCGCCCCACGGCAGTTGTCCTGGACGCCACAGCGGTCAGGAACACGAAGCCCCTCACCGAGGTGCACACGGCGCTGGGCGCGTAGCCCGTGCCCGTTCCCCTTACCCCCCACAAGCCCGCCGCTTCGCGACGGATACCTCCCACCCACCCACCCGTTCACCCCGCAACGCCATGCGGGGGCAGGGGCGGGTGGGGGCGCCCCCGTGCGGTCCACCCGAGATGGGTGGGTGGAGGGCCCGCGAGACCCAGCGGGGTGGGGGTGGGGGCTGCCCTGTGCGGTCCGCCCGGGGGCGTGGGTGTGCGAACTCCGCGATGCGCGGCGGAAGACGTGGCGGACACGAACAGCGCGCCGTCCGGCGGGAGTCGGGGCGGGTGGGTGGGGCGTCCCCCGCGACGTCCCCCCGGGGTTGGGGCACCAAGCCCGCCGCTCCGCGGCGGATGTATCCCACCCGCCCGCCCGTGCGCCCCGCGACGTCCCGCGGGGGTAGGGGCGGGTGGGTGGGGTGCCCCCCCCCGCGACGTCCCCCCGGGGTAGGAGCGCCAAGCCCGCCGCTTCGCGGCGGATGTATCCCACCCACCCACCCGTGCACCCCGCGACGTCCCCGCAGGTGTAGGGGCGGGTGGGCGG